>JADFWK010000221.1 GCA_015223015.1 Pseudomonadota bacterium | reverse complement strand
TGGCCATTCATATACTGACTTTTCGGTTTGTCTCAATGAATCCTTGAGGAAAATTCTCGATCCAGGGACTCAGGCTGTATGAGCAAGGGGCAAAAATGCCTGGGTTTAGAAAGGGTAAAGCGAGTCTGGCTCTGTTTTACAAAACCACAGGGGGCAATTGTGGCCAAGAATGGCGATGCTCTCTTACCATCGCCTTGTTTCAAGGTTTTCTGCCTTACAACTGCTTGATATCCCATTGTTTATCCCACAGTATGCACCGTGCGAAATAATATTTATATGGTGCCTGAACGGGATTTTCCTTTTCACTCGGGGCACCAAGCCCCCTCCAAAAGTAACAGGGTGAACTTAGAAATTGATGGCGAAAAGAATTTTTTATAAAAAGAAGTTGAGAGAAATCTCGTTTTGTGTATTATTGGCCGAACATGTGATGATATCTTCAATAGGGAGGGTTTATGAGAAATGGACAAGAAATCCTATTTTGGCCCCCATCTTATGCTGGATTTATCTGAGTGGGTTCAGGAAAGGATCAGTGACCTTGATTTCATCTTTAATTTTCTCAACACCCTACCTGATAAGATCGGGATGACTAAAATCACTCAACCGTATATATTTCCTTATAGTGGAAAGATACCTGAAGACAAGGGTATAACAGGATTTGTGGTCATAGCTGAAAGTCATTTATCGATTCATACCTTCGTGGATAAGGGTTATGCTTTTGTTGATCTTTTCTCATGTAAACCATTTGATACGGATATGGCGAGAGATCTGATTGTCGGAGCATTTGCCTCTTTGAAGCCAGAGGTTTATATGGTTGAAAGAGGAACAGGGTTTCCAAGAGACATCTATGGAGCTCAGGCCACAGCATGAGTAATACCCCATTTGGAGGAAAGGACTGCAATTGGGCCGATTATAAGTCGGCCGAGATAATCGTAATCCCGGTTCCGTATGACTATACCGCTACCTGGCAAAAGGGTGCAGATTTAGGGCCAGAGGCAATTATTGAGGCCTCAGCGCATGTAGAATTGTATGATATTGAGACCGATAGCGAGGTGCATCTACACGGGATACACACCTTTGAGTTGCTCCATCTTCCAAGATCACCGGAAAAGCTCGCTCAGGTTATTAAACAGAATTTCTCATCCTTTACCAAAGATGGCAAATTTCCGGTTATGCTGGGAGGCAATCATTCAGTAACTCCAGGGGCTGTCCAGGCACTCAAGGATAACTTTTCAGACCTTACCGTTCTACAGCTTGATGCTCACGCCGATCTGAGGGAATCATACCATGGCTCTATGTTCAATCATGCCTGTGTAATGGCGAGGATAGAGGAAGTCTGCCCAACGGTGCAGGTAGGAATTAGGTCGATGAGCAGGGAAGAATTTAATCGATTGGATATATCAAGGGTTTTTTTTGAGCAAGATATCTTCTTGAGAAGTGACTGGATTCATAAGGTAGTTGATCTTTTATCGCGCAATGTTTATGTAACCATCGATCTCGACGTATTTGATCCCTCCATAATGCCATCTACTGGAACTCCAGAGCCAGGAGGGCTTGACTGGCACCAAGTTATCAGGCTTTTAGAGGAAGTGGCTGAAAAAAAGCACGTAGTTGGCTTTGACGTGGTAGAGCTGAAGCCAAACAGACACAACAGGGCTCCTGATTTCATTGCTGCCAAACTGGTCTTTAAATTCTTGAGTTATATCTTCAAAAACCGATAACTACAGTAAGGGAAGCTGGAAGGAAAGGCCGCAAAAAGACATCGAAGGCTTTTTTCTTGCCAAAAAATTCCCAATTTTCAAAAAGATATCTTTCTGTTGAGAATAAGAGCGATGCGTAGTGGGACGAAGCCTCTCAGTTCACTAATAGTGCCATCTAACACCAATAAAAACCGTTGACCCTCCGAGATCGAGATCATGCGTGGGATTGGATTGGCCCAGTTGCGCATTGCCTTCCCTTATCACCCTATCATCAGCGCCATCTATATTGAGATAGGTATATTGGTATTCGAGAAAAAGACTTACAGGGGAACTGTAAAAACCGTATTTTTCCGGGTTCTTAAAAATATACCAGTCAACTCCTCCCAGCCCGTGGAGTCCAAAGGTGTTGAAATGGTCAGCACCATATGCATAGGTAAAGGCACCTGAGTATTTGTGATCATACTCGGTATTATAGTAATCTAATCCTGCGCCGGCATAAAAGACAAAGGTATCACCGACGGGAAAATAGTATTTGGCGGTGGGAGATACAAAAATGTTTGTTATAGTAAGATCAGAGCCGGCTGTGTTGCTCTCGCTTGATTTAAAATACCCGAGGGAAACCTCAATCCCGAGGCGCTCACGGATCATTCTCTCGTAAGCGAAAGTCCACACGGGACAATCAAAATTATTTTCGTTAAAGTGCCAGAAATCAAAGACATCGCTGGTTTCATACCAATGCCAGCCTAACTTAAGTGCAATCGCATTTTTCTTATCCAGGTGTAAACGGGCATCTTCTGCATAAACTGTCCCGCTTAGTAAGACAACCCCCAGCGCTAAAAGTAATATCTTTCTCAGAGACATAACGTAACTCCTTTCCTTAGAGATTGACGGGCTCAATTCTATTGAATTTCTCTTTCTCTGTCAACAATATTAGTTTCTTAGGTTTTTTGAGTACGTTTTCAATGTATTAAAACCGATTTTCCCGTATTTGCATCGATTTATTTGCCTTCGCCAGAATACCCTGCAGCTTGTCGGAGCGCAGCGTAGATCCCGACAAATCGGGGCTGCGGGGAGCTTCATTCTATGGAAGACCCGCTCATTGGGTTATCAGGCAGAAAAGAAACAAGATCTCATTTTGGAAGAGATGAGACAAGGCCTCCTGCCCGGGGAGAGATGCTATTCCTAAAATAGGCAAAAAAAGAGCTACCCAGTAAAGGCTAGCCCCTTGCGCTTACTAGTGCGCCTGGCAGGATTCGAACCTGCGGCCTGCGGATTAGAAGTCCGCTGCTCTATCCAACTGAGCTACAGGCGCAGGGATTTTAGGTTTCTTTTGTTTCAGCTCTCTCTATGAACTCAAGGTTGCCGCCCCAAGGGGGGAGATCAGGGTTTCCTTGAATTTCTATACTGACCCCATAGCGTTTTTCAAGTTCGGCGAGTTCTGCCCTTTTTTTGTTTAAGAGATAGTTGGCCACCGTGCTGGGCAGTGCCCCAGTTACCCTCTCTATATTTTCTTTGGATGCTCCAACCCAGATCTGACGCAAGAAAGAAACTGAGGTAGCCCCGACAGACCGAACCATTCCTCTTCCCTGACAGTACTCACATATCTGGTAGCTCTTTGATTCTATTGATGGCCTTAATCTTTGCCTTGAAAGCTCCAGTAATCCGAATTTTGAGACATGAGAGGCATTTATCTTTGCCTTGTCCCTTTTGAATTCCTCCCTGAGCTGTTTTGTAACCGCTCGTTCATGTTTGGGGTCCTTCATGTCAATAAAGTCTATTACTACTAATCCACCCATGTCCCTGAGCCTTAATTGTTTGGCTACCTCCCGAGCGGCCTCCAGATTGGTTTTATACGCGGTACTCTCCAGGTCTTTTCCTCTTTTTGATTTTCCACTGTTTACATCAATGGCAATCAGGGCCTCAGTGGAGTCAATTACAATTGAACCTCCAGTTCGTAGGGGTACCGTATTACTATAGATTTGTTCGATCTGTTTTTCAATGCCGTGTTCAGAAAATATCGGTTTACTCTCCCTGTAAAGTCTCACCCTTCTCTGGTGTCTGGGTGAGATAATTTTCATAAAATCCTTTATCTCAGACCAGGTTTCCTTGTCATCAACCAGAACTTCATCTATCTCTGCGGTAAAATAATCCCTGAGGGTTCTGAGGCCAAGATCTTGTTCTTTGAAGATAAGTGATGGGGCAGGTTGGGTCTCAGCCCTTTTTTTAATATCCCGCCACATTCTCAAGAGATTATTCAAATCACGAGCTATTACCCGTTTTTTTTG
>JADFWK010000220.1 GCA_015223015.1 Pseudomonadota bacterium | reverse complement strand
GAATTGGTAGAAATGGAGTCTGAGGAGATTTTGGGCCCACAATTCAGCGTTCACTGGTCAACCTGCTCCCCAATCCCTGGAAGCGATTTCCTATCACCTATTGTTGACAACCTATTTACTCTGCTTTCCTAAGCTCATAAGATTTAATCATGACATGGCAAAATAAAATAGAATTTAAAAAACGCGTCCGGGAATGGGCCAAAAAGCTGGAAATGGATATTCACTCCCTTGCAGTTCGCCCTATGAAAAACAAATGGGCCTCCTGTTCTACTAATAGGTATCTTAACTTTAATAAAGAGGTTTTAGATCTGGATGAAGATATTGGCGACTATGTAATCGTTCATGAGTTATTACACTTTAATATCCCCAACCACGGAAAGCTTTGGCAAAGCCTAATGACCGCTTATCTGGGGGACTATAAGAAAATTGAAAAGCGGCTGAAAAATATCGGCAATGTTTCGTAAAGTATAGATTTTGCATTACCTGAAAGAGGAGAACTTGAAGATCCTGGGACTTATTTAGAAACATCTTTGCATTAAGGGAAAGTCGATCCACTATGAGAATTGTCTGTTCTTTTATGTATCCAACTGCTATTTGCTTTATGAGAGGCCCGCTTTAATGAAGAATCTTAAGCGTTTAATGGATAGCTCATTCCCTCTTGATCAAGGACAATTTGAGAAGATTAGGGAAGCGGAATTCAAGCCCGGCCATAAATTAACAGATCTCAAATACTTGAGGGGAAAAGCACACAATGAAAGAGACCTAAGAGAACTTTATAGAGATCGTGCCCCGTATGAGCTTTTGCAGAACGCTGATGATGCAGGTGCAAGAACTGCTTTATTCATATTGAGCGAGGAGGGGTTAGCTTTTATCCACGATGGGAATTGGTTCACAGTTGACAATTTTAGGAGTTTGGCTGATGGCTGGAGTGATAAAGATCCCGGTAAGTGTATAGGGCACAAAGGTCTGGGCTTTCGGTCAGTGCTGGACATAACCCCATCTCCTTACCTGGTAAGAATTGAGGAAAAGGCATTTTTTTCTGTTAAATTCACCTGGGCATTGAATTGGGGCCATTTTCAAGAGGCTTTTAATAGAGATCCTTCGTTAGAAAGACATTATCAGGACTGGGTAAAGCACGGGCAGATAGCATGTCCCATCATGGGTATACCGGGGATAGCCAAGAAACACAATTTGGGACAGGGCGCTTCCATTTATGACAAATTTAGCAGATTAGGTAATGAACGTAGATTTACTACAATGTTCTGGCTCCCTGCGAGAGACCCTGACATCGATTCAAGGGTTTTGGAAGAGTTGGGTCCAAATCCAATTTTGGCGAATCAGAGGGGCCGTGAAAAACTTCTCGTTTTTATAAATAACGAAGTCCGATTATTGCTTCCTTTCTTAAGATCCATCACAGAGGTCAAGGTTTACTATCATGACCAATGTATTGGTCTGGTCCAAGTTCCTGGTGGTCCAAGAAAAGAACGCAATGATGGTAGAATCTCAGTAGTTAGCAATATTAATCAAAAAGAGGCAACCGAATCCTTCTTCCAAAGACGATTCTCTTTCGAAATTCCACACAGTATACGTAATCAATCTGAAACTCCTAAAGCTATCAAAGCCCTTAAAAAGGCGGAGATAGTCCTATCTGTCCGCATGGAAGACGGGGAACCCATCCATGATGCAGCTTCGAATTTTCACGTATATTTCCCTACTGAAGAGAAGGTGGGGCTAGGATTTGTTATCCATGGAGACTTCTATGTAAAACCAGACAGAACAAGACTAATGCAGGGCGAGTACAACAAGTGGCTTCTTAAAAAAGCAGCTAATAAGGCCGCCAATGAGTTTTTTACTCAGTTATTAGATGGATTTAAACCCAGCAGGGTTTTTGATGCTTTCGTGCCGAACGAGTCAAGTTCGACGGGTCTGGCTTCCCAATTTACATTGATGCTCTCTGAAGAACTTGGCCAAAGGAAGGCTGCGTTTGTCCCAACTCGCAAAGGATTACTCCATTCGGGTAAGGTTGGTATTCCTCCTAGAGAAGACACAAGTGGGTTTTGGGAAGGACATTTCTTAGAAGTCTTCAGTGAAGCCATAGAAGAAAAAAAAGCATTCCTGTCTCCTGGAGAAGATGGCAAAGGGACTAGAGCCTTTTTTCGATTTGCAAAGGTGGAAATTTTACCGGATGAAGCACTGATAGATTTTATCGAGAAAGTCTCCCTTGAGAAAAAAAGTGCTGAATGGTGGTATGATTGTTATTCATATATGGCACAGGATGACAGGTTTTACAGGTGGGAACGTGCATCTTTCGAGGGGCGAAAGCTCATTCCAACCGGAGATTCAAGGGTAATTGCTGTTCCAAAGGAGGATAGTGACCTTGTTATCTGCCTTCCACCTCCTGGGGATACAGCTGACTTACATCAACCCGATTGGTTTAAGAAGAAGTTTGTTTTTTTTGATAATGAGCTAAGTAAGTTTCTCTCAGATGGGGAAGATCGTATCGAAAGCTGGGTTCTCAACAGGTTCGGTATCGTTCGTTTTGAGGCAACTGAGCTCTTACCTCGTGCGGTACGCAGCATTTTACCAGAACTTTACAGTAATCCTCTCCCTATTAATCTTAAAGATCTAAAGGATGCATGGATCTTTGTTTACAAGATCATTGAAAGTACCCGGCAGATAATATCTTCGACCTTTTGGAATGAGATTGGCAGGCTTCCTTTGCCCTTATCTGTCAAGAAAAGTAACGAGGATAGTCTGCCAAAACTTGAATTTACACCTTGTTTTCTGGCCTATTGGCCGGATTCATTTCTTCCCCAATACAGCTGTCTGAAGGGAATAGATGGGCTAAGGCGCATCGACGAGAGATTCTTAGAGGAGCTGATATCTGAAAGTGGTATCACACGGCATTCGTGGTTAGATTTCCTCAAAAAGATGGGCTTATCTGATTGTCCTAAACTACTTAAATACGCACGCGTGGTTGCTAGTAAAAAAGAGGTGATATTGTTTGAAGGGGATCTTTGGGGATCCAGTGAGAAGGGATTTACGGGAGAACGTCAAATTGATGAAAATCGTGCTGTTGTTGCTACTCTGAGATCTGAGAATCTATGGGAGATTGAAAAGAAGGAAGTTACCTGTACACATGATACCCAGGTGGTTCTTCAAACACTAAGCCTGCTGGAAGGCTTGAGGGAGGTATGTGAGCTTTCTCAGAAAGAATATCAAGCAGGAGATGTAAGATGGAGTGAGCGACTTAGAAAACTGCCGAAGTCCCTTCCCGTCAATACTATGAATGAAGTCGATGATGACAGGATATTCTGTCGCGGTGGGGGTGGGCACTCGATTCAGATCGGCTCCTATCTGAAGACACAACTGCAATACTTCCGATGGCTGCCGTCCTCTTTGGGACCGGCAAGTAACTCCGAGTGTTTTTTAAGACTTAGTTCCCGACGTTTGATCTCCACTGGCGTTTCAGGCGATGAACTTGGCGATAGGTTGATTCCGTATGTGGTCGTAGACGGGATTGATGAACTAGCGAAAATACAGGGCCTTGGGATCGAGATTCTGGAAGACGCAAATGATGCTTCCTCCTACGCTTTGATGACCGCATTGTCTATCATTGGGGAAAAGCTAAATACAGAATGGGGGAGACAGGAGATAATAGACGTCAGGGGAAGATGGCGCCTTGTGCGTGGTGCAATACAAGAGATATATCGTTCGCTAAATCAATATCAAGAGGATTTCGATTTTCCTTCTGGCATAAGACTCGCTGTTCGTTCTCGAACTGGAGTGAGCTTTTCCAGTGAACCCTTCTACTTCGCAGAGCCGGGATCAGCCATTGAAAGAGCATTTAGGGGAGATATAGATTTCCTTGATGTGGACCGCCCATACCCCACTTTTTTTGAGAAGGCCGGCATCATTCGACTTCAGGCTGCTCAGACAGTTACTGAAACTTTTCTATCCGAGAATGAATCATTAGATGCGGACAATCTTAAGGAAGAGATTCTTAAGGGATTAGCCAATAGTCTCTTAGCACCGATAATTGCTAAATCTGAAAAGGGAAAACATCCAGATTTAGTTGTCAGGAGACTCGAGGAAAGGTTCAGAGTGCTGACGGCCCCCGATCTAACGGTTAGGTTTAAGATTCTGGAAAAACCTAATATTGAGCGAGATGTCAACTACCCCAATTTCTACCTTAAAAGGGTTCTCATTGAGAGACGAGGGGCTGTTGAGGAATATCATTACGTATTGTATGTGTCTGGAACCAAGGATACTTCCGTCTTGGATCTCGATGGAGATGCATTGGGCGAGGCTCTGATCCCAATTTTCTTTGATGGGATTACCGACGATTTGAAGGGAATGTTTCCTAGAATTGCTTCACGGTATCAGAATGTAAATGGTAATCGGCAAGAGATGGAAGAATTCCTTTACTATCACTTGCGCATTTCGAAAGAGGCTCAGGAGATGGCATGGGCAATGCTGTCAGGTGAAGCTACCGTGGCTCCAGTGGAAATCTTAAAATCATCACCGCCTGCCAAAGTGAGCCCATCGCCTCAACCTCAAGGAGAAATTGACCAAGGGCATATAGGGCAAAGATTATCTGAGCAAAGCCAAGAGTTAGAAGGGAAGGCAAAGGGTTTTATAGAAAAGCTGGCAACTCAGGTAGACACGACAGGAGGAGTAATTTCAAGCGGTCAGCAAGCTGCAGGAGGCCAACCTAAAACAAGGATTAAAGTCACCCCTGAACAAAAAGAAAGGGGTAGAAAGGGTGAAGATGAAATCAAGAGAAGGCTTGAGCTCCCAGGTGGTTGGGGGGGATTTTCTCTCGTTTCAGACATGACAAAACAAGGTTGTGGATATGATTTCCTCTGTAAACTTGATAACCGAGAGGTCCAAGTGGAGGTAAAGACATTCACAAGCAATGGAAAGATCGTTGTGACGATGCTTGAATTGCAGGAGGCTGCGTTAAGTAAAGAAGATTACTATCTCGTAGGGGTGCTAGACAATGGAAAAGCCGAATACGAGTGGCCCACTTTTGTCATGCGGAATCCTGTCTATGCCCTATTAAGAGAAGGTGAATTTGATTTCAAGACCGAACTTGGACTTGCACCAAGTGACTTGTTTGATCTCCAATAGATGTTTGAGCTACTTGAGGGCGGGTCGGACCAGGATAACCAATTGAGGTTATAATGAAATAGCGTCAAAAAAGGCGCTTTTTTCGCCTTAAAAGCATGGTTTTGGTACTGAAATGGGCGTTTTAAGAACACACTTTTGAACATTCAGCAATTGTTCATCCCACCACAAATGACCAAAAAGGAAAAAGAACAGATGTGGTTATTTAACTATCGATACCATAAACCAATTCAATTGAATTGCTCAATCGATCTTAAGCTGATTCGATACGCTACGTCCGGCGACGTGACAGGAGACTATGTACAGGTCGTTGGATATGCGAGTTTTATAATTGAATAAT
>JADFWK010000031.1 GCA_015223015.1 Pseudomonadota bacterium | reverse complement strand
GTGAATAGGGCCACCGAAACAAAGGTGCGAGTGATCGTTGACACCGAGAACTATAGGCAAAGAAAAGAGGAGTCCTTGAAGGGGTTGGCCCTTAAGATGGGTGAACAAGCCAAAAGGACAAAAAAAACGGTCACCATTGACTCGGTAAACCCACACGACCGGAGAATTATTCACCTTGCTCTAAAGGGAGACAGCCAGGTTCAAACAAAAAGCGATGGCGAAGGCCTCTTTAAGAAGGTTCATATTATTCCCAACAAAAAGAAGGCTGATGAAGAAGAGAACAGTTAGTCTCGAGTTTCTTGTTTTGTTATGGATTATAAAGAGGAGACCATTGCTGCTATAGCCACACCCATAGGCGTAGGTGGTATAGGAATCATAAGGATCAGCGGACCTGCTGCTGAAAATATTGCGCGAAAGGTTTTTCAATCAAAGCGGTCCGTCAAGTCGTTTGAGAGCTTTCGTCTCTACCTGGGCCATATTATCGATCCAAAATCACGCCTTCCTGTTGATGAAGTTCTTCTCTCGGTGATGCGTGCCCCCCTTTCTTATACCCGCGAAGATGTGGTTGAGATTAATTCCCACAGTGGTTACACAATCCTCTCCACCATACTTCAAATAATCCTTCAAGCGGGTGCCAGATTAGCGAGACCTGGAGAATTCACCCTCAGGGCCTTCCTGAATGGCAGGATTGATTTAACCCAAGCCGAAGCGATCGTAGACCTGATAAATGCAAAAGGGGACATGTCAGTTACCTTGGCGGCCTGTCAGTTGGCCGGGGGGTTTGAGAAAAAAATTGGGCGAATCAGGCAGGTCATTGTTGAAAGCCTTGCTCGAATAGAGGTTTCAATAGACTTCCCTGATGAGGAACCTACCGTAATAGAGAGATCCCACCTGGCAGATCAGATACAGAAAGACATTCTAAAACCAATTAGAGAGCTTATAGGTGCTTTCAGCCAGAGAAAGATATGGCACGAGGGGGTTACGGTAGTCATAGTAGGTCGAGTTAATGTGGGTAAATCCAGCATCCTTAATAGGCTCTTGCATGAAGAGAGGGCTATTGTTACACCGATCCCTGGAACGACCCGGGATGCGCTGGAATGTATGGTCACCATTCAGGGACTCCCTGTAAAACTCGTAGATACCGCTGGTATGCGAAAGGTTAAAGGAAAAATCGAGAAAAAAGGTGTAGATTTAACAAAAACGCAGCTTTCCTTATCTGATATTACCCTTCTCGTAATTGACCGAAGCAGGCCCCTCAATCAATACGATCTAGACCTGTTGCAAGCGGTTGACAATAAGATCGCTATAGCAGTGATCAACAAGACCGACCTCCCAGCAAAACTGAGTGAGAAAAAGATTCACTCTATGCAGAAGCACCTTACTACGGTTGAAGTGTCGGCTCTTACTGGGGAAGGGTTTAAGAGTCTCACTCAGGCGATCGTGAAAAGGATTATGGATAAAAAAGCAGGTCTCTCTTCACCGCCGATTGTTCCTAATCTAAGACATAAGATGTTATTATCTAAGGCAGCGACCTTTTTGCGAAATGCATCGACAAACATACGCCGGAACACCCCATTAGAACTCGTAGCAGCAGATCTTTTGTGGGCAAAAGATGCTATCGATGAAATAACAGGAAACAAAACCAATGAAGAAATCCTTGATACTATCTTCAGCAACTTTTGTCTTGGTAAATAACAACTGAAGTAGTTTTTCCTCGTAAGCTGGGGCGGGCACCTACAATAAATCTATTGTAAATAAGCGTGTAATGTTCTATACTTTAATACGAATAAAGATTCATTAACTGACATCTCTAAGCCTTATTAAGGTTGTCTAATTTTTGATGAAAGGAGGGTATAAGTAGAGCGTTACGGTTTGTTGGGGGGTATGGCGTTAATCACACCTGATGCGGGTAAACACGTAAACATATAATTCTAATGCAAGGAGGAGAGAGATATGGATTTTGGATTATCAGAGGAACTTCAAATGCTTAAAGATATGGTCCGGGATTTTGTAGATGAGAAGATCGCACCCTTTGCGGATGAATGGGAAGAAACACACCGTTTCCCCTACGAAGAGGCTATCAAACCAATGGGTGAGTTGGGTTTTTTCGGCACAGTAATCCCTGAGGAATACGGGGGTAATAATATGGGTTGGTTGGCAGCTATTATCCTAACCGAAGAGATCGCCCGTGGCTGCAGTGCACTCAGGGTTCAGATTAACATGCAGACAACCGGGATGGCCTTCACTATTTGTCATTATGGTGACGAGGAATTAAAAAAGAAGTATGTCCCGAAACTTGTGAGTGCCGAATATGTTGGGGCATTCGCAATGACCGAGCCCAACGCTGGATCAGACGTTCTTTCAATGAAATCCACCGCCGATGATAAGGGAGATCACTGGCTTCTTAATGGGTCCAAGACCTGGATCTCTAATGCCACCAGGGCCGATGCCATCATTTACTATGCCTATACCGATCGCTCTGCAGGCGCTAAGGGGCTCTCGGCTTTTGTGATAGAACCGAAGAACTTTAATGGTGTGACAACCACGGATTTGGACAAATTAGGCACCCACGCTACACCGACGGGTGAGGTGATCCTAGAAAACACCAAGGTTCCGAAAGAGAACATCATAGGTAAACCGGGTGATGGCGTCAAGATTGCCTTCGGGTCTCTTGCCAACTCACGTCTCTCCTGCGCAGCCGGAGGTGTCGGTCTGGCACAGGCCTGTCTGGAGGCTATAACGAAATATGCCATGGAACGCGAACAATTCGGTCAGGCAATCGGGAAGTTTCAGATGAACCAAGACATGGTTGCACAGCTGGTCGCCGAGATCGAGGCGGCAAGGCTGTCTTGCTATAAGGCAGCGTGGCAGAAAGATCAGGGGATTTTAGGTAATAATATGGAAGTAGCTCAAGCTAAGTATTTGGCTGGTGAAATAGCCTACAAAGCCTCTAGATATGCAATGAGTATGTTAGGGGCTTATGGCTATTCTACGGAATACCCAGTTGCCCGTTACTACCGAGATGCACCTCCTTACGGAATGGTGGAAGGGTCAACGAATATCTGTAAATTTATCATTGCACAAGATCAACTTGGCATAAGAAAGGCTAATAGATAAGCTATCCCGCTCAGAAAAGCAGGATAACAAAAACTGATGCATTCGTAAAAAGTCGGTTTTGCTATATCCATAAGCCTTTTGGGCACACTTAAGATGTTTCCCGCTTCAGCGGGACTAAAACTTGGTATAATGCCCTCAGACAGTTAGCATTTCTTAACGCTGAACATCTTAAGCGCTTTTCTCCCAAAATGCTCAATCTCGTTCACAAAACACTTTTTACGAGATGTGTCAAAACTATGTTCAAAAAAACTCTAAAGAATATAATTAATTTGTGTTTTATAAACAAACAGCAAATAATGCAAAAATATTCAACAGTAATATAATATTATAAAGATAATATAAGTATAAGAGAATCAGTAAATTAATATGTTTTTCAACAATAAACCACCTCTTATTATTAATATGATTAAGATATAATTAACCTTAATCATTAACAACATTACCAAAACATCGGAGGAGTAATGGAAATAAAAATTAAGAGGGACATCCTTTTGAAAGGTATTTCTCGTGTCCAGGGTATATTGGAAAAAAGGAGTCATATGCCTATATTGTCAACAATCCTATTAGTAGGTAAAAATGAAGAGCTTGAAGTATCAGCTACAGACCTTGAGATTGGTTTTCAGGATAGGTATCCAGCTGAAATTATAAAATCAGGAAGTGTCACGATCTCTGGTAAGAAACTTTTGGATATTACAAGAGAGACAGATAAAGATAAGATATATATCTCAGAAAAAGACAATAACTGGGTTTATATCTCCGATAATAACGCGCACTACAACCTCTCATGTCTCCCTGCCGATGAATTCCCTGTCTTAACAGAACCAGAGGGTACGGTAATGATAGAATTAGACAGTAGTGTGGTGACAGAGATGATTGATAAGACCATCTACTCGATCACCATGGAAGAGGCTGGGTTTAAGTTATCCGGCGTATTTATGGAAAGAATAACTAAAGAAGGCGAAGATTTTTTAAGAATGGTGGCCACAGATGGCCACAGACTCTCATTAATTGATAAGAAAATACCTGATATCAAAAACATAGAGCTAGAACATGGTGTGATGATCCCTAAGAAAGGTCTAATAGAGTTAAATAAACTTACCCTAGAGGATGGAAATATTCTTTTTGGATTAAAACAGAATAACCTCGTAGCTAAAAAAGAAAAGGCATTAATTGTAATACGATTACTGGATAGTAAGTTTCCAGACTATGAAAACGTGATTCCTTCCCAAAAGGAAGGTGATAAAAATATCATAACCGTTAACAAGAGGTCCTTATTAGAGGCTATGAGAAGAATGATGATCATGAGAACCGATCAGTATCAAGGGGTGAAGATGAATGTGGCGGCTGATTATCTGGAGATGATCTCTGTAAACCCGGATTTAGGAAATGCTGAGGAGAAGGTGGAAATAAATTACAGTGGTGAACCGCTTGAGATAGGGTTTAACCCAAGATATTTTATTGATGCACTGCAACCTATGGACAGTGAGGAGATCGAGTTGAATATTAAAGATAACACAAGCCCATGCCTCATTACTGGGGCACAGGATGATGGTTTTCTGGGTCTCATAATGCCCATGAGGATTTAGTGAATGGCACCAGATAAGGGATATACCGCATCCAGCATAAAGGTATTAAAAGACTTGACGGCCGTCAGGAAGCGGCCTGCTATGTATATCGGAAATACGTCAACCGAGGGACTTCACCACCTAGTATATGAGGTTGTAGATAATAGTGTAGATGAGGCTTTAGCAGGTTACTGTGATCAGATAGACATTCAGATATTAAGCGATAATAGTATTATTGTGAAGGATAATGGGAGAGGGATACCGGTAGACATACATAAAGACGAGAAATTACCTGCACTGGAGGTTGTGATGACCAAACTCCATGCAGGGGGCAAGTTTGATGATAAAAGCTATAAGGTTTCCGGAGGTCTCCATGGTGTTGGGGTATCGGTTGTAAATGCACTTTCCGAGTACCTTGAGGTGGAGGTCTACTTAAAAGGTAGTGTTTATCATCAGCGATATGAGAGAGGTATTACGGTTAGCCCTCTGGAGATAATAGGAAAAACAAAAAGGAGAGGGACAAGTATCCACTTCAGGCCAGATGGAGAAATATTCAACGAGCTCGATTTTAGTTTCGATATCATCTGCCAAAGAATGAGGGAGTTTGCATTCCTTAATATAGGGTTAAAGATAAACGTTTACGATGATCGGAAAGAAAAGGAAAAAAAGTTCTTTTATAAGGGAGGTATTATCTCCTTTGTGGAGTATTTAAACCAGAACCAAGATGTCATTCATTCGAAACCCAGCTATATGAGTGGAGAACGAAACGGGGTCAGCATAGAGATTGCCTTTCAGTATAGCCGCTCTTATATCGAAAAGATCTTTTCCTTTGCGAATAATATTAACACAAAAGAAGGGGGGAGCCATCTGATCGGTTTTAAGGCTGGCTTGACAAGAAGCATCAACTCTTATTTTCAAGCGAGCCACCAGAACAAAAGCATAAAACTCACCGGTGATGATGTACGAGAAGGAATTACTGCGGTCATAAGTGTAAAGATGAGAGAAGCACAATTCGAGGGGCAAACAAAAAGTAAGCTTGGTAACAGTGAGGTAAAGGGGTTAGTTGAAAACCTCGTAAACGAGAAACTGACCAACATATTTGAAGAAAACCCGTCTCTCATAAAGAATATTCTGGCTAAGGTTGTCGAGGCTGCTACAGCCAGAGAGGCTGCGCACAAGGCGCGGGAGTTGACACGGAGAAAAGGGGTTCTATCCGAAGCGTTCTTACCGGGAAAACTTGCCGATTGTCAGGAAAGAGACCCACAAAGGGCGGAGTTATTTCTGGTAGAAGGGGATTCGGCGGGCGGATCAGCCAAACAGGGTAGAGATAGAAGGTTTCAGGCTATTTTACCCCTGAGAGGAAAGATACTGAATATCGAAAAGGCTCGCTTTGATAAGATGTTTTCGAGCACTGAAATAAGAACTATCATATCTGCCTTGGGGGCCGGAATAGGCCAAGAAGAGTATGATCTTTCGAAACTCCGCTATGATAAAGTAATTATCATGACCGATGCCGATGTTGATGGATCCCACATAAGAACCCTTCTTTTGACCTTTTTCTACCGGCAAATGCCGGATCTTGTAGAGGCGGGGCATTTATATGTTGCAAAACCCCCGCTGTACCGTATGAAAGATGGCACATCAGAGGTGTTTTTTCACAATGAAGACAGCTACAACTCTTATCTCATAGACAAGGTGTCAGCAAAGGAAACGGTTTGGGTAGATGGACAGAAGAAGATCTCAGGGAAAAGACTCAGTTCGCTGCTGTACACATTACTTGATTATTTCGACAAGATGAACAGTCTTATCAGAAAAGGGTATAGCGGTAGGTTTTTAGACCTGCTGTGTAAGAAAGAGATTGACAAGAACCAGACAAAAAACAAAGAACTCGTTATCTCCCTATCCAAGGCATTAGAGAAAGATGCCTTTATTACCGAGGAAATCAAGTTTGATGAAGAGCATAACCGGTATGAGCTAGTCTTAAGAGATCAAAAGAATAACGGAGCCCTTTTTACGTTTAATTGGGGTCTTCTCACCTCACCCGATTTCCAAAAACTGTTCAAACTGGACCGAGCGCTAAGAGATCTTGACGGCCCGTTCTTTTTGGTTGGTGATGAAAAAAACCAAACAAAGATAGAAACAAAGGAAAAACTTGTTGAATATCTTGTGGATAAGGCCAGGAAAGGAACCGTGATCCAGCGATATAAAGGCTTAGGTGAAATGAATCCTGGACAGTTGTGGCACACAACCATGGACCCGGAAAGAAGGAGTTTGGTAAAGGTGACCATAGAAGATGTTATAGCAGCCGATGAGATCTTTACTCTGCTCATGGGTGATAAGGTTGAGCCACGAAGAGAATTTATTCAGAATAACGCTCTCGAAGTAACAGAACTCGATATTTAGAGAGCCATGGTGTTTTGTTTAGTGCCCAGCGGACCTATTCGACGCAGGCGGATTACCTTCTGACATGCAAGACAGTATCTACAATCTTTAGGCCCTCCTTATACGCAATTCCTTACTATTAGTTTAATGAGTGCATCATGTGTCTTTTTTGTTAAATTCTTAGGGAGAGAAGATGAGTCCTTTAAAGGAAAGAGGTTTGCATACGGTTACCATAGAAGAAGAGATGAAAAAATCGTATCTCGAATATGCCATGAGCGTCATCGTTGGCAGGGCTCTACCAGATGTGCGCGATGGACTCAAACCTGTGCACAGAAGAGTGCTTTTCGCTATGGAACAGCTAAAGAACTATCATAACCGGGCGCACAAGAAATCCGCCAGGGTGGTAGGTGACGTTATTGGTAAGTATCATCCCCATGGCGACGCAGCTGTCTATGATACTATCGTGAGGATGGCACAGCCTTTTTCTCTGAGGTATCCGCTGATCGACGGACAAGGTAATTTTGGCTCAGTAGACGGCGACCCGCCTGCGGCCATGAGGTACACTGAGATACGGATGAACCAGATTGCCGAGGAGTTTCTTACAGATGTGGAAAAAGAAACCGTTGATTTGGTACCTAATTATGATGGCTCCTTGTTGGAACCGGTTTTACTCCCGACAAATATACCAAACTTACTCGTGAGTGGCTCCTCGGGCATAGCAGTAGGGATGGCTACCAACATACCGCCACACAATCTCAATGAGGTTGCTGATGCTATCGTACATACCATCGATAATCCTGATATTGAGCTCAAAGAGCTTATGGCGGATTTGCCGGGTCCGGATTTTCCTACAGCCGGGTTTATTTATGGTGAGACGGGGATTCAGGAGGCCTATTCCTCTGGGAGGGGAATTATAAAGATTCGGGCGCGGGCATTTGTTGAGAAGGTAGGAGAGAGCAGAGAGCGCATCGTCATCACTGAAATACCCTACCAGGTTAACAAGGCAAACCTTCTTAAGAGTATAGGGGAGTTGGTTAAGAGTAAGAAGATAGAGGGAATCACCGACATCCGAGATGAGTCAGATCGAGACGGACTCAGGGTAGCAATTGATATTAAAAGGGACGCTATATCCGCGGTGATCCTGAATCGTCTCTATAAGTTTACTCAGATGGAGACCTCTTTTGGGATTATTATGCTGGCCATCGTGCATGGAAGGCCGGAGATATTAAACCTGAAACAGACAATGCAGCACTTTATTACCCACAGGAAGGAAATAATCACTCGCCGCACATCCTTTGAACTAAAAAGGGCTGAGCAGAGGGCCCATATTCTTGAAGGACTCAAGGTTGCACTGGACCATCTTGACAGGGTTGTTGAACTGATTCGCTCTTCAGCTAACCCTTCGGATGCCAAGGCGAAGCTTATAGGGACATTTCAACTTTCGGAAGTCCAGGCCCAGGCCATTTTGGATATGAGACTCCAGAGGTTAACCGGTTTGGAAAGGGACAAGATAAACGATGAATATAATAGCACGATCAAGGATATAGAGAGATTTAGGGCTATTTTAATGAATGAGGCCCTCGTTTTAGATATTATAAAAAACGAAACGATAGCCATTAAAGATAAATACGGCGATGAGCGCCGAACCGAGATCATTAGAGACGCTCAGGAAATAGATATCGAGGATCTGATTGTTGACGAGGATATGGTTATCACGGTAAGCCATGCAGGGTACATAAAGAGAAGCCCGATAAGCCTGTACAGGGCTCAACGGCGGGGCGGCAAGGGGGTGTCTGGGGCAAAAACCCGAGAAGAGGATTTTGTGGTATCGATGTTTGTTGCCTCCACTCATGACTATCTCCTCTTTTTTATGAACAACGGAAGACTTTACTGGAGAAAGGTTCACGAGATACCTGAGGCGGGAAGGGTTGCCAAAGGAACGGCTATTGTAAACCTGTTAAACCTCCAGCCAGGAGAAAGGGTCGCCACCATTTTATCGATGAAGGGTTTTGAGGGGGGAACATATATTGTTATGGCGACTAAGAACGGTTTGGTCAAAAAGACCAATCTTTCTGCGTACAGCCATCCTCGAGCAACAGGCATCGCCGCCTTAAGGATAAATGAGGGTGATGAGATGATAGGGGCACGGGTGACCAATGGTGAGCAGGATATTTTCTTGAGCACTGAGCGCGGGAAGGCAATACGTTTTAGCGAGCATGGTCTCAGAAGTATGGGACGCGTGGCCGCAGGGAATACCGGAATACGGCTTGATGGTAAAGATCAGGTGGTGAGCATAGAGATCCTCGATGAAGGGGCGACCATACTCACCATTACAGAGAACGGGTATGGAAAGAGAACCGATACAAAAGGACACAGGGTGCAACAGAGAGGTGGTAAAGGTGTGTTTTCAATCAAGACATCAGAGAGAAACGGCCCAGTGGTGAGCGCTACTCAAGTAGCCGCTGATGACGAATTGATGATTTTGTCAGGGGAGGGGAAGATCATTAGAATCAGAGTGGCTGATATCTCGGTTATCGGACGCCATACCCAAGGGGTAAAGCTGATAGATC
>JADFWK010000219.1 GCA_015223015.1 Pseudomonadota bacterium | reverse complement strand
GGCACCAAGACACCAAGATTATAGAATTATTCTTTATAATAGCCTTTTTAATGCGCCTGAGGCGCATTAATACGTGGCACATTGAAATTAATGAGCCTAAGGCTCATTAATGAGAAAACTTCATTATTCAATTTATGTTCATTTTCCCCGCCTGCCGCTTGCCCGCCCGAAGTATGGCGGGTAAATCGGGCAGGTCTTTGGGCCTTTGTGTCTTTGTGGCTGAATAGTTACGTTTCTCCTTTACTCTAATCACCTACCACCTTGCGACTCTGCAAAACGGGAAAACAAACGATCCAATGTTATTGCAGCGGCTGCCCTGACTGAAAGGTGATTGTACTGAGATACACCCACAATGGGTGCTAATACATAATCTGCCTTTCTCATAAGCTCTTGAGCTATACCCCAGGCGGTACCGAATAATAGCATTATCACCCTCGTGGAAGCAACTATCTCTTGCGCCATCTCGTAGGTGATTCTTTCTCTGTTGTTTTTCCCTGCATCAGTAACCATTAGAGCCGGCAGCTCACCATGCCTATCTTTGATCTCCTCCATCGATTTCTCAAGGGATGGAACAACTGAGATCAAAGACATTGCCTCTTTCCTATCCTTATTGTAGAGGGCCCCAAAACCGCTTACCCAATGCTGACAAATGCGTTTAGCCAAATCTTGCTGGTCGGCGAGAGGAGTGATGACGTAGAACCTTTCAGCTCCATAGGTTTTTGCCAGTCGAGCCAAATCATGGAGATCTAGGTTTGTTATTGCTGAGGCAATGATCTCTCCCCTCTTGTTATACACGGGATAATGCAAGAGCCCAATATAAAATGTCATAATTTTTCCGCCTTCATTGAGCGGTCTCAATACACCGGTTTCATCTATTGATCATGGTCAGATTCCTGGTCACCAATCTGCGAAGGTTCCCCGTGTTTCTGTTTTAGCTCCTCCAGTATGCATTTGTCTTCCTCACTGAGAAAGGCCTTTTCCAACAGATCAGGTCTTCTCTCCAATGTCCTCTTTATAGACTGGGTTCTTCTCCAAAGCTGAATCCTCCTGTGATCACCTGACAGCAAGACAGACGGAACCTCTAACCCTTGAAAGACCCGGGGCCTCGTATAGTGAGGATATTCCAGGAAGTGATCCTCAAAGGATTCCTCACGATTAGATCGTGCCCCACCAAGCACACCGGGGATCAATCGACTTACAGCATCTACAACAACCATTGCCGGCAACTCGCCTCCGGTTAAAATGTAGTCGCCAATGGATACTTCAGTATCCACATACCTGGATCTTACCCGCTCATCCACACCCTCATATCGCCCACACACTAACACTATCTGTTTAAGCGTAGCTAGACCCCGGGATATCGATTGGGTAAAAGGCTGACCCTGAGGTGTCAGCAAGATGACGCCTTTTTCTCCCTTACCTGTGGAAACTGATTCCAGGGCTCGGACAATTGGCTCCGGTTTCATAACCATACCGTCGCCACCTCCAAAGGGCCTGTCATCAGTCACTAGATGGGGCCCTTCAGCAAAATCCCTTAAATTAACCAGGTTTATCTCTATCTGCCCCCGTTTTAGAGCTCGCCCAATGATTCCATAATCAATCAGGGACGCAAACATCTCCGGAAATATTGAAAGAATATCAAATCTCATTAGAGATCTAACAAGCCCTTCATAGGTGAAATAACCATTCGCTTTTGAGGTATGTCAATCTCCTTAACAACCTGGTGAATGGCGGGGATCAGGAATTCTTTGCCCTGATTTTCAACCACGTACACGTCATTGCTCCCTGTAGGTAATATTTCCTTAAGAGCCCCAAGGTATTCACCGGTGGTCAGATATACCTCCAATCCTAAAAGTTCGTACCAGAAAAATTCATCCTCACCTGTTTTTATCAGAGAGTCTTTCCGGATTAGTATCTCGGCACCCTTAAAGATTTCAACCTGCTCAACTGAATCCAGGCCTGACAATCGCAAAAGATACCAGGAACGGTGGGGCTGCATAGATACAACCTTGGCCTCATGCAGCTCGTTTTGGCCTGTCTTCAGAAACACAGAACCGGCCTGGAGGAATGTTTCCTTTGACTGAGCATAAGAAACTATCCTGAGTAGACCGGTCAACCCGTGTGCACGGATAACATGACCTATTAGAATCAGGTCTCTAAGCCTTTTTTTGCTCAACTACTCCAAGATCTCCAGGACAGATCTCTTTTTCATCTTGGCTGAGGCAGCACCAAGTATTGTTCTCATTGCCCTGGCCGTTCTTCCCTGCTTGCCGATTACTTTCCCCAAATCCTCTTTGGCGACCCTCAGCTCAATCACAGAGGTCTGCTTTCCCTCAAGTTCAGTTACTTTCACCTCATCCGGATTATCCACAAGAACCTTTGCAATGTATTCAATCAGGTCTTTCATCTCGATCATTCCCCTCACCTCGATTTCTGATTAAACCCAGTTAGCTTGTTTGCGAAGAAACCTTGGATACCTCCTTCTTCCGCAAAAGAGACCTCACCGTTTCAGAGACCTTTGCACCCCTCTCAAGCCACTTGGCAATCTTCTCTTCATCAATGGTTATTTGAGCTGGATCCGTCTGTGGATTGTAGTGCCCTACAACCTCAAGAAACCGACCATCCCTGGGTGCCTCCGAATCGGCTGCCACAATACGGTAAAATGGTCTCTTTTTTGCCCCTTTCCTGGTCAATCGTATTCTTACCGGCATATCTCACCCCCTTTACTTGGAGTACTATCATACGTGAAAATTGCGAATGGTGCAATGTGAAAGAATTTGAGACAAGGAAAACGCTCTTTCGTATCATTGCTTTTTCGTCACATCTTCAGCCTGCACTATGGCCGAGATTTACCTGAGGCTCACCAATGAAGATAAATCCCTTAGACCCCCTCGTTTCAGTTTTTTAAGCATGTTTTTTGTCTGAGCAAAATTCTTAAGAAGCCGATTCACGTCTTCGACTCGTGTTCCACTTCCCCGTGCAATCCTTTTTCGCCTGCTGCCACTTATGATCCGGTAATCCGTTCTCTCCGCCGGGGTCATAGAGTTAATTATGGCCTCAGACTTGATCAGCTCCCCCTTGTCAGCCTTTACCTTTCCTAAATTCATCATCTGCCCAATACCGGGCATCATCCCGAGCACCTGTTCCAGTGATCCCATCTTCTTGATACCAGCAAGTTGCTTCTTGAAATCCTCCAAATCAAACTCAGCATTCCTGATCTTCCCTGCAAGTTCCATTGCCTCCTTTTCGTCAAATTCCGCCTCTGCCTTGTCAATCAGGGATAGGATGTCCCCCATTCCCAGGATCCGAGAAGACATCCTGTCCGGATAGAAAGGCTCCAGTGCATCCAGCTTTTCGCCCATACCCACGAATTTTATGGGCTTGTTCGTCACTGCCATTATGGAAAGGGCTGCTCCCCCCCTGGCATCCCCTTCCATCTTCGATAGAATAACGCCGCTGATATCAAGATCCTCATCAAATTTTTTCGCCAAGTTCACAGCGTCTTGCCCAGTCATGGCATCAGCAACCAAAAGAGTCTCCGAAGGATGGGCCACATCCTTCATCCTGGAAAGCTCTTCCATTAACTGTTTGTCAATGTGGAGCCTGCCAGCGGTATCGATAATCAATATATCCGCCCCAGTCTCCGATGCCTTATTGACGGCGCTCTGACAGATGTCTTCAGCACTTTGCCTCGTATCTGAAGGATGAACCGGGATATCGATCTCTTCCCCTATCCGGGAAAGTTGCTCAACGGCAGCTGGCCTGTTGACATCTACCGGCACCAGATAGGGGTGGTATCCCTGTTTTCTGAGGTGGATGGCCAACTTACCGGCAGTTGTTGTCTTACCAGAACCCTGAAGGCCAACAAGCATCAAACTCAGGGGCCTCTTACCACTGAGCTCCAGATCCCTCCTTCCGTCCCCCATGAGCTTGGTAAGCTCTTCATTTACTATCTTTATTACGTGTTGACCAGGGGTAAGGCTTTCCATTACCTCCTGTCCGAGGGCCCGCTGTCTTATTTCTTCAAGGAAACTCTTCACCACCTTATAGTTCACATCTGCTTCAAGAAGGGCAAGCCGGATGCTTTTCAGGGCGTCTTGAATATTCTTTTCGCTCAACCTCCCCCGGCCCGTCAAATCTTTGAACACGCGACCCAGTTTTTCAGTTAACAGTTCAAACATAATAAAAAATCATTGAAATTTTTTTTTATGCTATTGTTTTTTCTCATTTATGTCAACAGTGAAATAGGTTGCACATTTCACGGGGTAAAAATCCCGCTACGCGGGAGAGATGAAAACCGGGTTGTGCATTTTCTATGGGGTGCCATAATACTCATCTCTGGTTTGACCCTGGCACCTTCTCTTGCCGCCTTTGGCGGCATTGGGTTTACCCGCCATACTTCTGGCGGGTTAATCCTGTCTAATACATTAAGGAAGATAAATTAGAGTTACTTTCATGAATAACTCCGAAGCGAAGATTCGGAG
>JADFWK010000218.1 GCA_015223015.1 Pseudomonadota bacterium | reverse complement strand
TCTATTTACTTCAAGATGAAATCGATAAGCTGCACTCATGCCCCATTTTGTTGAATTGCGCTTAAAATAATCGGCGACCGCCACTCTTAGACTTTGAGAATGTCAACGAACACCCCTTAAAGGGGCCAGGATGAACCTTCTTTAATATGGTTAGACAGGAGTTGCAGGATTTCATGGATTTTTTTTGTATTGCCCTACCATCACCGAACAGTACTAAAGCTCATAACTTTCAGTAGTTAGTATAGAGTATTTTGAGCTCGCTGACAGCGGGCAGGAGGAAAGGCAAAAAATATTATTCCCCGGCCCAGACCTGGTATTAAAACATAGGTATTTGTTCATTAGTTCTTTAAAGAAACAATCACCTATAGATACCACCATATCACGTCGCGCCAGAGCCGGCATGGTAATCCTGCCAAAAGCCTTTCTATGAACGCCGGAAATGGTAGAACGTTATCAATGCTTATCCCGCAAGGCGGGATGGATTAATTACGATTTAGAGAAAGGGGATCTTCTATGGTGGGATAACTTTCGCATCGGAAGGGAACACTGGAGAAATGGGTTTCATCTACGGACTTTATTGATGTCAATATTTATATCACCGTCATAATCATACTCTCTGGTCTCCTCGTCTCTGGCATACTGTTTTAGATACTTGACAATCCGAGCGTAATCCTCGCCGGCTATCTTGCCCTCATGTACCAGCTTGATTATCTCAGGATTTGCGATAAGCGCGGAAACATATTGTGCTAAAATATCAAATTTTTTCCTTTGTAGCTCTAACCTCATTTCCTGCCTTATTATCCTTCTCACGAGGGCCCTGTCCGCAGCATCTTCTCTATCTAGTTCAGGGGCCGGGGCACTGCCTTGTTCAAGTATTGTTAAAATAACGTCATCCCCAATGTTAACGTCTTTCATTTCAACAATCTCATCTACCGAGATTAAGGCCCGAGTAATTGCATCTGAGCGGATGATTTCCTTAAGAAGACTATCACTTACCCCTGCTTGTTTCAGCCTGACAATATCCCGGGGCTCTACAGCAAAGGCACCGGAAAGGCCAGAAATCGAATACCAGAGAACCACAACAACTAGGATATATTTAATCGTTCTGCTCATAAACACAACCAATTACCGCTATTCGTCGTTCACCGTTCACCGTTCGCGGTTAACGGTAAACCTTTTCACCAGCCGACAAATCTCCATCCCTTATTTCCGCTGAGCAAGGGCTTCGCTTATTCTGGCAGCCTTTTCTACATCTACAAATGAAAGGATATTCCCCACTGCCTCTCCCTTCATCCTGGAGAGGAGTTCTATGGCAAACGTCATGTCCAACTTCTCAACCAGGCTCGCTGCCTTCTGAGGCTTCATGGCAGAATATGCCTTGATGAGGTGTCTGATCTTATCCTGCTCGAGAGTCTCTTTTCTGGCCATCATGTTTTTGATCTCATTCCTCAATTGCGTGAGTTTGGCAATTTTATTGTCTATCTCACCCTGGATGGCCAAGAGTTCTTCCCTCTTTCTTGCAAGGTCTTGTTCTTGCTCTCTGAGTTCAGCCTGTTTGGCAAGAAACAAATCCAGATCTATGTTCACTTCATTGGCAGGTTTGTCAATTTCCTCTGCTGTCCCTACAGGCTCTTCTTGCACCTCTTCTGATGCTATAGCATCCCTCTCAGACATTAAAGGGTTAAGCTCTGCCTGGTAGATAAAAACAGAGCCCAACACGATCTTTACTATTATCAAGGTGCCAAGAAAAAGCTGGGTAAATAACTTCATGCTTTATATCCTCTTCTCATGATAACCAGTTCATCTATTGCCTTTTGCTCTGCCCTTTCTCGTGTCAGCTTATACTCCTTGAACTGCAACTCCTTAAGAATCTCTAAGCTCTTTTTCTCTATTGATTTCCTTTTTAGAACTGCCTCATGGGCCCGGATTTTCTCTTCCCCTTGTTTCAAGCTCATATGAGCCTTTTCCAGATCCTGATTCAAAATTCGCAGAAAGGATGTATATAGATGATAGGAGGGAACATCTATCCCCCTAAAGGTCTCATCACTGCATTCTTTTGAAATGTCCTCTCTCTTATCACCTAATTCTTCGGCTACCTTCTTTCTCCGCGCCTGCTCATTTTGGGCATTGCCTAAATCTCTCTGGGCCCTCTTTTCAAGGTACCTTCTGTAATCAAGCATAGAGCCAAGCCGAAAGGAAAATCGCTTCATCTAACCTAGTTCCCTCCCCTCCATCCCACAAGATTGTGGGAGAGTAGTGGCCATCCTATTCTGTCAAATACATCATAATATCAATCAGTGCTACAATGACACTTTGGTTAAGAAGTCATTCTGAGTGATCCCGCCCGGCGGGAGAGCGAAGAATCTACGATTTGCAGATACTAGAACTAAAATCTAGATTCTTCGTCACTTTGCTCCTCAGAATGACAGAATGGCGCTCCTCAGAATGACAGAATGGCGCTCCTCAGACCCGTCCTCGAGTGAAGCGAAGGCCTGTCCTCGAGCCAAGCGAAGGAACTGCAAAGTGTCGTTCTAGGACTAGTTGCCGATAATATGCTACGCCTAATTATCTGAGAACAAGGCCTTCAATCGAGCCACACTTTCTTGAAAGGTTGCCTTTTGATAAATGTCCTGCTGTAGAAATGAGTTAATGTCGCCGATCATTTTCTTGGCGAAATCTATCTCTGAATCACTGCCATCCACATAGGCCCCTATATTAATCAAATCCTCTGCCTCCCGGTAAGCTGAAAGAACCTTGATTAACTCTCTCGCATTATCTAGATGCTCGGTGTCAACAATTTCTCTCATTACCCGGCTAACACTCCCCAGTATATCTACAGCGGGGTAATGGCCCTTTTGGGCAAGATTTCGAGATAGCACTATGTGCCCATCTACGATAGAGCGAACAGCATCTGATATGGGCTCACTCAGATCATCCCCTTCGACCAGAACATTGTATATTCCCGTAATGCTCCCCTTTTTCTCGACCGTCCCTGCTCTCTCCAAGAGTTTCGGCATCTCTGCGAAAACACTGGGGGTATAGCCTTTTGCGGAAGGTGGTTCACCTGCAGCTAATCCTACCTCTCTTAACGCCATAGCGAATTTGGTAATGGAATCCATAATCAGGAGAACATCTAAGTTTCTATCCCTAAAATATTCCGCCAGTGTCGTAGCCAGATAACTTCCCCGAATCCTAACCAGGGCTGGGGAATCAGATGTACTTGCTATAACTACTGACTTCTTTAGCCCCCCATCTCCGAGGCTTTTTTCTATAAACTCTCTCACCTCCCGACCTCGCTCCCCAATGAGGGCTATTACCACAACATCCGCGGCTGTATTCCTGGCTATCATACCCATGAGCACACTCTTCCCCACACCTGTTCCTGACATGATAGCCATTCTCTGACCCTTTCCAACGGTTATCAAGGCGTTTACAGATGCCACACCAACATCTATCACCTCCCGTATGATTTCCCTCTTTAAAGGATTCAGAACATCTCCATAGATGGGATATTCTTTCTCTGCCCGTATCAAACCCTTGCCATCAATAGGGAGACCATGGCCGTCTATTACCCTGCCTAAATACGCCTCTCCCACTCCAACGACCGGCCTCTTGTCTATGCCCACTATCCGACTTCCGGGCTTTACCCCCCTCATTTCACCAAAAGGCATGATGATCACCCGTTTGTCTTTAAACCCTACGACCTCGGCCTGGATATTCTTGCCTTCTGAATTTTCGATGACGCAAAGGCTGCCAACACTGAGTCCTGGTCCATGCCCTTCGGCAACAAGCCCGGCCACCTTAACAATCTTACCCTCCAACTTCATGGGCTGACATGAACTAATAGCCTCCAGATAACTATCCCATGTGATTTCCACTCTTGGCTCAGTCATCATTTTTCTCGGCAAATGCCCCTTGCAGGCACTGGTGGATCTTCTCCAGCTGGGTTTCAACCCTGCCATCGACATCACCATAGGGGCTTTCTAAAAAACATCCCCCTCTGGTAATTGAGGGATCGCTGGTAACCGTAAGCGCCTTCAGTTCCTTGACTGTGGCAAAAAATTCTGGTCGCAGTTTCTCAACATAATCAAAATCCTCTGGGTTCACCCTGATAATGATTTCGCTCTTCTCTGCAGCCAACTTAACCGCCCTGAGAATCGTACCTTCTATAGCCTTATCATCCGATCTTATCTGGTGGTGGACAAGCTTTTGAGCAATGGCAAAAACGAGCTCTAGGATCTCCTTTTCGTAGTGCCCTATGATCTCCTGTTTCAGGCTGTTCATCTCAACAAGAAAACTCTCAATGCTTTCAACCTGCTTTAGAGCCTTTCTTTCTCCTAATTCAAGGCCATCCTTTTCACCTTGGGCAAACCCCTTTTCATATGCCTCACGTTCCAAGAGGTCAGCCTTTTCCTGGGCCTCTCTGAGAATATCCTTTACCTTTTTCCTTTTTTTGTAATGATCTGTGGTTTCCTTGAGAGGTATAAAATTGATGTCCTCCACCACACCCGTTTGAAGAGAGATAAACCCTGCTTTTTCCGTTTGTCTGGGTAGCGAAGGTGATTCAAAGGATCCCAATTCAAATTTGACCCAGGCTTTACCTCTTTCCCCGCTATTTTTTGAGTTGCTAGACAAGAATGTCCTCTTTGCCTCTACCAACAATAACTATTTTACCCTCCCCCTCGAGGGTCTTTGCTGCTCTTATGATGGCCTGCTGAGCCTCGTCAACCTCTTTCAACCTAACCGGCCCCATGATCTCCATATCTTCCTTGAGCATACCTGCGGCCCGCTCTGATAAGTTGCCAAATATCTTCTGTTTCATCTCTTCAGAGGCAGTTTTCAAGGCCTTTATCAGTAACTGGTTATCTATGTTCTTAAGGATTTCCCTAAAACTCCTGTCATCAACCTCCAAGAGATCCTCAAAAACAAACATCTTCCGTCTTATCAGGTCTGCCAGATCGCCATCCTCTTTCTCTATATTGGATAAAACGAATTCCTCTGTCTCCACATCAACCTGATTTAAGATGCTTGCTACAGCCTCCACGCCATCAAATTTTCTTGAAGCGACTCCGCCCTTAGATAGGTTCTTTTTGATTGCCTCATCCAGCTCCATCACAATATCATCTGGGACCTGCCCGATCTGTACAATCCTGAGTGCTATGTCAGGCTTGATTTCCTCTGGAAGGAGATTCAAAATCTCTCCCGCCTTTTGATGGGGAAGGTAGGACAGTATTAATGCAATCGTTTGGGGGTGTTCCTCTTTAATGATATTGACGAGGTTCTCGGCAGGTATATATGCCAGATCATCAAAAGGGGTATTGGTACCCTCCCCCCCTATTGCCTTGAAGACCTTTCTTGCCGTTTCATCATCCAGAGATTTGGCCACAACTGTCTTAAGAAAAGATTTTCCAGAAACAGAGATATTAGCCTCATCTCGGAAACTTGTGAGAAATTCCGTTAGCACTGCATCTAATACATCAGAAGGGATATAGGTTATCTCTGCCATGCATCTTCCAATCTTTTGTATGCTTCCCTCATCCAGTCTCTTAAGAAATGATTTGGTAAATTCCTCACCCATGGCCAGAAGAAAGATAGCCGCCTTTTGAGGTCCTGTTAAGCTCTCAGGATCTGGTTGTCTATTTATCGCCATTACTCTTTCTCAGCTACCCATCCCTTAATGAGTTGTTCGGCTTTTTCAGGATTACTCTTACTCAGTTCAAGGGCCCTTTCTTTTTGACCCAGCCCTGGTGATTCAGGAATTCGTGCATACCCTCGTGTACCTGCCGGCAGCTCCGCAGTTTCAGACATCCCTTCTTCGGTCATTTTTCTTAGGCCCTTGAGCAACGGTCGTATTACCAGGAAAAAGACCAAAAACACTAGCAGGAGATTCACTATTGTCCTTTTATGGTTTCCCACGAGTTTCACGATATCAAATTTGCTGCCCGCGCTCTCAGCTAGTGCGTCTGTTGAAACAGATCCTGAAAATGACATGGAATTCAGTGAAATCTGATCCTCCCTATCTTGGCTATAACCCATGGCCCGCTTCACTAAGTCTTCGAATTTTGTTAATTCCTCCTCGCTTCGCGGGATATAAGTCTTCTTAGTGGTTCCGTCTGGCAAGGTCTCTACCGTATATGTTCCATCAATAACTGCCGCAACTGAGAGGTGCTTGATGGTTCCTGCTGGTTTCAGAATCGTCCTGGTGATTTTGTTGATCTCATAGTTTGTTGCAACATCCTTTTTTGTATTGCTCTTTTCAGCCCCAGTTGCCGGTGGCACAACACCCCTACGCTTGTTAATTAATGTCTGGGCAGTTTCCGCGGTCCCTTCGCTTGTTTGTGCCGACTCTTCAATACTCCTTTCACTCCTAACCACTGTCGCATAGGGGTCGTATTCCTCCTCATTTGAGGTAGCTCTACTGAAATCAATCTCGCTATTTACCCTTACAATCGCCTTACCGATGCCCACGATTCCTTCCAACATACTCTGAACATTTTTCTGTATCGCACCCTCTACCTTGCCTTTATAATCAAGTTGTGCATTGCTCAAAAGTGCAGGTGGGTTATCTCCATCCCCACCCTTGAAGATAACTCTACCCTTTGTATCTACAACGGTTACCTGCCCCGGCTCAAGGCCTTCTACAGCACTTGCAACCAGGTGAATGATCGCAGCGAGTTTTGCTGGCCGTAAGGTTGATCTCAAATCCAATTGGATTGCTGCAGAAGCCGGCTTGCTCTCCTCCACAAAAAGCGACTCTTTTGGTATAACGATAAAAACCTTAGAGCTGTTTACCTCCTTAAACTGGTTTATCGTTCTTGCCAGTTCCCCCTGCAATGCCCTCCTATAATTCAATTCTTGAACAAACGTGGTTGTTCTAAAATCAGTATGATCAAAGATCTCGAAACCGATATTACCTCCATGTGGCAAGCCATCACCTGCCAGGGTGAGGCGCAATTCATGCACCTTTTCTGCCGGGACCATAATAACAGTCCCATTCGCCTCAATCTTGTAAGGGATATTTCTTTCCCGCAGTTTAGAAACGATGGCGCCCCCATCCTCTGGGGAAAGATTGTTGAACAAGACCTGGTAGTCTGCCTGATTTGCCCACATGAACATAAAAGCAAATCCGGCGATCACAAGAGCCAAGGTAAAGGCTATGCTGATCTTTTTGGAAAGAGGGAGGGACCTTATGACGTTTAGCAACTGACTCATCACATTGTTCATTACGAGGCTTCCTTATAATCGTTAGTGTCCGTTGTCCGTTGAAAAGGCTAGATGAAGCGACGAAATCAATAGAATTGGATTCAGAAATTCCCGTGCAATCAACAACTCACAACAGACTCTTGGCGTCATCTAAAACTGCATGCGCATAATTTCTCGGTATGCTTCAATGACCTTGCCCCTTATGGAAAGCAGGAGTCGCATCGATATATCAGACTTCTGAAGGGCAATCATTGTTTCATGAATATCTGCCTTTCCCTGGAGAAGGTCTATGATGGATCTGTCTGCCTCGCTTTCTAATGTGTTCACCTTGCCAAGCGCCTTTTTTATAACCTCATCGAAACCTGCGGGACTTTTTTGCCTGATCTTCTCACTGGCGTCTATTGTGGCCTGCGAAATGTTTCCAATCTTCAACCCATCCATGTCTTACCTCCCTATTTCAAGGGCCTTGAGGGCCATCTGTTTTGTCGCTTTAATTGCGGTGATGTTGGCCTCAAATATCCTTTTGGCAAAAAGCATATTGGTAATCTCTACGACCACATCAACATTAGGCTTCAGCACATATCCCTGTCCATCGGCATGAGGGTGACCTGCGTCAAAAACCCTAATAAAAGGGGTGTCATCCTCCACAATATCGTCGATTTTGACACCCGCAGCCTTTGAGGTGAGAACCTCTTCGAAGTCCTGCACCGGTTTCGAGCTCATCACAACCATCTTTCTCCGATACGGTTCGCCTCTTTCGGTACGGGTAGTCTCTATGTTAGCAAGGTTACTGGCAATAACATCCATCCTCTTTCTTTGGGCATAGAGCCCAGAGGCACTAATCTCAAGTGATTTCAAAAAGTTCACCTTATCTTCCCCCTTCCCTAATAACCGTTTTCAGCGCATTTAACTTTCTCAAAAGGCCTTCAATTGCCGTCCTGTACATCAAATTATTCTCCATGAGCTTTGTCATTTCCTTGTCTATTTCAACCCAGTTGAAACCATTCCATTCGCCCTCCTCCTCAAAGGGTTCGATTCTGCCGGAAGCATTGCTCCCCAGATCAATATGTCCTTTATGTGTCTTGACCAAGTTAAATCCATGATCAGATTCCAATGCCTGGGCCAAAGCACGCTCGAAGTCAATCTCTTTTGCCCTATAGTTGGGTGTGTCTAAGTTACTTATATTACTCGTAATATGAGTATGCCGTTGTTGAGCTATTTCGATTGCTCGCTCAAGCGCCGAAAATGTTTTCGAAAATGATACGTTATCTGGCATTGTTTTCCCTTTTCCCGGTGAAATTACCCTTAGAAACAGTGTGTAGCAATTTATATGCCTTTTTTACTGTGCCTCCATTTTTTCTCGGTACTCATTGAGCTTATTCCTCAATGTCCTTACGCTGATGCCCAAAATATCTGCTGCCCGCGTCCGGTTACCGTTTGTCTGGTCAAGGGCGTGAAAAATCACCTTTTTCTCCATCTCTTTTAACGAAACTGAGGGCACAGTGGTCAATCTTGCAGTTTCAACTGCCCTCATTTTCTCGTGACTACCAAGGTCCTTCTCATCTATGAAATCCCCTTTGCACATAAGAACAGCCCTTTCCATGACATTCTCAAGCTCGCGTACATTACCCTTCCAAGGCATCTGCATAAAGAGCTCTATTGCCGCTTCTGTCAAACCCTTGACATTTCTCTTATCGAGCCTGTTGTACTTTTCGACAAAGTGACGGGCCAGCAAAGGTATGTCATCTCGTCTGTCTTTCAAAGCGGGTAAATGGAATGGGATAACATTCAAACGGTAGTAAAGATCCTCTCTGAATTTTCCATCCCTGATCTGTTTTTCAATATCCGTGTTGGTAGTGGCGATGATCCGAACATCTACGGGTATAGGGGTTGTTCCCCCGATCCTGTCGATTTCCCTTTCCTGGAGCACCCTTAAAAGCTTGGATTGAAGTTGAATATTCATCTCACTGATTTCATCCAGGAGCATGGTACCATGATTGGCTAGCTCAAACTTGCCCTTCTTTCGGGTTATGGCACCCGTGAATGAACCCTTTTCGTGGCCAAAGAGCTCGCTCTCCAGCAAGGTCTCTGGCAGCGCACTACAGTTTATGGCTACAAAGAGTCTATCTTTTCTGTTGCTGTAATTGTGGATATATCTGGCAAAAAGTTCCTTGCCTGTACCTGACTCCCCTTGAATAAAGATAGAGGCCTGGCTATGAGCTATCTCTCGCGCCTCCTGCAGGAGCCTGTTCATTTTCGCATTTTCTGTTATTATGGCAAACTTCGCCTCCGGCTTGTCTCTGCCTAAGAGAATGGAGCGGTCAAATAGCTGGGAGCTAATGATCTCTATCATTTCAACAGTCAAGGGTTTCACAATGAAATCAAAGGCCCCCAGTTTCATCGCCTCTACTGCTTCAGTAACCCCAGCTTGAGCTGAGACGAAGATGACAGGTAAGGACTCATTTACCTCTCTTATTTTCTTGAGAAGATCAATACCACTCATATGGGAAAGATTCAGCTCAGTCATGACGAGGTCATAGTGATCCCTGGCTACTTTTTCGAATGCTCTCAGCCCATCGCCAACCGCGCTCACCTGGTAGCCTAATTGACTAAACCTCTCAACCATAAGCGACCGATGCGTTCCATCTCTTTCTACCAGTAGTATCTTCTTCCCTCTCATGTCTCTTGCACCGTCCTCAGTGACTTCACTGTTCCTTTTCCCAAGCTTGTTTGATTACTATTGACAGTCTCGTAAAAAGTCGTATTTCTACCCTTTTGTCATTCCCGCGGAAGCGGGAATCTATCTCTTTTCAAGCACTTATGGACTCCCGCCTTCGCGGGAGTGACTCGAATTTTAATTTTTTTGCGAGTGCGTCACTATTAGACATTGCTCTTGTTAGCCTATTCAGGATAGGTGAGGGCAGCGATGTGCGGGACGCCAACAGGCCTATTCCACAGGATGAATTTGACATTTGAGTTTTAAGATTTGAGATTAAGTGCCTGAATTTTTGTATCCTCCTGTCCTGCTCGCAATTAACCAGAACTCCGTCATTGAGTGCACACAGGGACCTCTTAGCCCTTTTTTTCCTCTGCTGCCCGGAGCCATGTTTCTCTCTGAATCTTCCATGTTCCGTCTTTCTTGATGAGTCTCATCGTCTTCTTGCCCCAGTCATGGTACTGATCGGCACGGTAGTCCTGATCAAAGGATGTCAGTGCCTTGGTGGATGAAAGGAGCTCTACCGTAAGGTTACTGAGGCTGACCTGTATGTTCTTATAGCGCCCATTGATTTTCGCTCTATATCTTTCCCATCTCGTGCGGGTGAGACCGCGGGAGTAAAAATCATCGCTGTAGCAGGCCATATACCTGGGGAGATCTTTCTGCTGCCAGGCCTGCTGCCAGGTGGTAATTAACTGCTTGATTGCTGCACTGTCGGGCTCTGTTATAGGTAGTGCAGGGGGTGGGGGCGGATTGCGTGTGATTTTTTTGAATTCGCTCTCAAAATTGATCTCTTCTATATTCTCTCGTGCAAGATTGCTCCAGAAAGGTTCATTGAGGCTTGCAATCTGATTATAGACAGAAAGGCAATTTTTCTTTTGATTGAGCAGTCTGTAGCATTGAGCAATTTTCAGGTTGAGCAGGATTTTGTTCTCCTCCTTTTTTTCTACATCGAGGGCACCATTGAAGGCTGCAAGGGCCTCTTTGGCAGAACCCAGATCAAGATACAGATCTCCTATCTCTTTGTAGATATAGCAGTACGCTATATAACAGTTGTCTTTTAACCGATCTGCCTCCTTTGTTGCATTGAGGGCCTCTTCCTTTCTTTTGGATGCAGCCAATGCACTTGCCTTGTCAGCAAGAATTTTTGCCCTGTCACAGGCCTTTAGATCATATCCTAAGGCAGTGGAAAACATCTGAACCGCAGGTACGTATTTTTTTTGTTTGACAAAAATTCTCCCCTTTAACTGATATGCATGGGGGGCATTTTTATCATGTGGAAAATGCTCCGTGAGCAGATTCAACCTTGAGAGGGCCCTATTGAGTTTTTCCTTTCTGAATTCATCTCTGCCCATACAGAAAAGCAGATCCGCTGGTTTTTCCTCATCCGATAAAAGGGAATCTGCTCTGGCGAACATCTCTGTAGCAAAACTTGCAAGATTCAGCTTTGCACAGGCTCTTGCAATAGTCAAAAAAGGATCGGGGGAGTCGACCAGCAAAAATAGCTCTCTTTCTCTGTAGTAGATATTGATTATATTTGTGTATCTCGCCCCTTTCATCTCTTTGTTGAGCATATCTTCGAGGGTTTTGCTTAAGGCATCCTTGGTCTCTTCTCGTAATTTGGTGAGCGGATAATTCTTCAGCAACCTCTTGAAGGTCTCAAGGCTCTTCTCGTAATCCTTGTTTCTGTGATAAAGGATAGCGATCCTAAGCAGGGCAAGCTGTGCCAGAGGGTTTTTCTCATCTTTGTTGAGAATAGTGTTCAAAACATCTTCATAGATCTCTGCAGGAGCCTCTATCTCTCTGCCTATTGGTACTGTAAGCGATGCAATGCCCCTTTCAATCTTTAGTTGCCCTTCTTCTTGTTCCTCTGCAAGCCTGATGAGACTGATGAGAGCTCCCTCCTTTTCAGGGTACCGGGTGAGAACCAGCTGATAGATCTTTGTGGCATTCCCCAGCAGTCCTTCATCTCGATAGGTATCCGCGATCTTGGTTAATACCAAATGGTTCATTTCTTCGTCAGGGCAACTGTTGTAGAATCTATAGAGATTTTCCCTGGCCTTGACACTGTCTCCCAACTGGTAATAGTTATTGCCGAGATACAAAGAAATCTGCGGATACCGATAAATATTCTCACTATTTGCCGCTCTGAGTTCAGAAAGAATACTGAGAGATTTACGAAAGTCATTTATTTCATAGAGGGTCTTAGAGATTTTTATTTTTGCCTCTGTTTCCTCAGGGGTACCGGGATAATGAGCCACTACGAACCGAAGGATGGACAGTGCCTCCCCACTCTTTTTTTTCAAACCCAATACCCTCGCCTTGTGCATGAGAGCTGGAAGCGCCGCTGCAGAATCCTTATAGTTCTTACCAATGAGGTTGTAATAAGCCACTGCCTCATAATAGTTCCCGGCCTTATAACATAAGTCCCCCATGGCTAAGAGAGCCTCTGGCACATAAACAGAATCAGGAAATCTGCCAATAGCATCCTGATACTGTCTCTTCAGTTCTCTAAAATGAGCTGAGAGAGAACCAGAATATAAGTGCTCATAAGACTTCGCCAAGAGAAAAGAGGCCCTTTCTGCATATCGCCCGTTTGGGTAGGTTTTGATAAGATGGGTAAGGCCCTCGACTGCTCCCGACCAGTTCTGAGCCTTATATGCATCAACGTTTTTAAAAAAAAGTGCGGTATCATCCTGGCCATCATCTGGTTCTATCCTCAACAGTTCTTCTAACGTCCCAATCCCGCTATCGGGTTGGCTCCCACTGATCTCATTAGATTTGCCCTTGTGCTCCGGCTCCTGTTTTCTTACTGTATCTTCTTTCTTTTGGATCTCTGGTGTATCAACAATTTCTGCCGATTCAACAAATATGGTTAACCTATTATTCGCAGACATAGCCGTATACACGGGTATGTCAGTTCCCTTGACGTCTAATACCAGTCTGATCTTTTCTTTATGATACCCGAGTCTTATCCTCTTTAGATTTGGGCTTTCAACGAAGATGATCTTTGGTTTAAACCAATCAGCAGCATTACAGAAATCAAACACAATCCGTAGGGGAAAATCGAGGGTATGATTGATGTAGTCTGGGATCTTGCCATTACCCAGCACATTTACTGTTGTGCCGGATTTGGATTCTTCAGTAGCGACTGAAACTACCCTGGTCATCAGCCCCGGGCTAGAATCTGAATCACTAGGACTGGTGGTGGCATTCAGATGATATGGTAGCACCAAAAAGAGTAACAAAAAAAACAAGATAGGGGTTAATCTGCCCTTAACATACACTTCCATATAGAGCTTGAGAGCAATTACTATGCCAAGGAGATGTGTCTCCCCGGCGGAGTCAGCATCCCTTCTTTTGGTTAGGGTATGGCTTGGTCAGATGGGAATCTTTCGAGGTAAGTATTAGAAAAAACTAATGAAGTAAGGAAGGTGCTAACGAAATGCTTGTATGCTGATCCTTGATCCTTGTAGACGCTCAAATCATGTTTAACAAGCTGTCATTATTTTGACGATGGTTATCTGATGGCACTGGTAGAACCTGTCTCCGCAAGGTTCTGTTTTTTGATCTTCTCCACCAAGGTTGTCCTGTTGATATTCAGAAGTTTTGCTGCCCTTGTTTTTACCCAATCGCTCCTCTCCAAGGCACCAAGGATCAGGCTTTTTTCATAATCCTCAACTGCCTTGTGAAGGGTTACCCCATCCTCGAGAAAATCCTCGTCTACCGGTTGAATGGATCTCCCTTTCTGCGGGAGGTGTTCTGGGAGGTCTTCACCCGTTACCACCTGATCATCGCAAAGGATTGTGAGTCTCTTTATCACATTTTCGAGTTCTCTGACATTTCCAGGCCAGTCATACTTGAGCATGGCATCCATTGCCTCAGGGGAAAACCCTGTTATCTTCATCTCCCTTCCTTTCTGAAATTTTTTCATAAAGAAATCAATGAGCAAAGGAATATCTGATCTTCTCTGTTTTAGGGGAGGCACCTTGATTGGGATAACATTTAGCCTATAATATAAATCCTCTCGAAACTTCCCCTTGTTTAAGGCCGTAGTTAAATTCTTGTTTGTAGCTGCGATAATCCTAATATCAACATGGATCGTTTTGGTCCCGCCAACCCTTTCAAACTTCCTTTCCTGAAGCACCCGCAGCAACTTTACCTGCAGTGCCGGACTCATCTCCCCTATTTCATCTAAAAAAATGCTTCCACCGTTCGCCATCTCAAACCGACCGATCCTGTTCTTATAAGCGCCGGTGAAAGCCCCTTTTTCGTGGCCAAAGAGCTCGCTTTCAAGCAATTCCTCTGGAATAGCTCCACAATTAATAACAACCAACGGCCTGTCACTGCGACTGCTATTATAATGAATTGCCCTGGCTATCAACTCCTTGCCCGTACCGCTGGCTCCACTAATAAGCACCGTGCCATCAGTATCAGCTACCTTTTCAATGAGGTCATATATCTTCTTGATAGCATTGCTTGTACCGATAAGGTTATCATACCCGTATGTCTGTTGCAGCTCCTTCTTGAGTCGGAAGTTCTCTTCCTCAAGATTCCTGAACTTGAGGGCCTTTTCAATAACGACCAAAAGCTCGTCAGCTGTTATGGGCTTAGTGATATAGTCAAAGGCCCCCTTCTTTATTGCTTCAACCGAACTCTTGATTGTTCCGTGACCGGTAAGAACAATACACGTGGTTTTGGGCGTTCTGGTTACTACATGCTCAAGAACCTGCATACCGTCAACATCTGGCATTACCAGATCGGTCAGGATAAGATCGTAGTAATTTTTCTCTAACTCCCGGATTCCTGCTCCCCCGTCAGGAGCAGCCACAACGTGATAACCATGAGTCTTCAATATCTCACCGATGACCTCTAGTATGACTGGATCATCATCGATAATCAATACTCGTGCCATATGGTGCGTATCTCTGTAATTGAAAAGTGACTAAGAAATGGTTGAAGCTTTGACAAACTCGTAAAAAGTGTTTTGTGAACGAGATTAAGCAAAATCAACTTTTTACTAATGCATCAAGCTTTTGATGGAAAAAATGGAAGCTTAAATATAATCCCCGCGATGGAACTTAAACATAGCCACATTTGCGGTCACCGTTAGATCTTTGACAAGCCTCTCAAGATCCTTATCGTTGTGGAGTTTATCAGAGACCTCGCTTTCAATAATTCCCACCTCTTCTTTTATACTTATTGCTAAGGGCTCAATGTCTTTCAGTGTCTTTGCAGGATCAGCCAATTGTCTTGCATAATCATCTAAGAGATTAAGAACCCTATCACTCTGTTTCAAGATATCTGCCTTAATACCACGGGGGGTCTGGGGGTTTGTTGGGTTTATCTCAGCCAGCCTCTGCTCAAGGATTTGCGTGAACCCATTACCCTTTTCCACCTTTTTGGACGATTCCAATTTCCCACGGTATACATTACTTATTTCATTTATGTCCACTTTTCAACCTCCTCGTCTAGAAAACTTGCCCTCTGCTATCCGTTGTCCGTTGTCCGTGATAAATCCCTGAATTCCTAAATCTACAATTGATAAACCTTCCATTGTGTTGTCAGTGTTTTTTTGCTAAGCCCCTATGAACTCAATAAGGCCAACAAGCTACATAACGCATTTATCTCTTTTATACATATTCGGTACAGCTCAACACTTTCTTTAGCAAAAATTAAGCATATTAAAAAAGATACCACTTGGCAAGAGAGAAAAGGGTTTTCCTCTATTAATTTTCCCTTTTCATCCTCTCTCCATCCCCACTCAACATCCGCTCGCCCATTCCCGGTGCCTGGATCATGGACTGTACATAATGACACCTTTGGCGGATATGGACACCAATGCCCGTTCAAGCCTGGATGCCACGGTGGTCACTCTTCACTCTTCCGTTCTCTGATACTCTTCCTCTCCCTTTGAAATACACAGGCGATAATACGTTCGCAATCATTGGGTTTGAGATCAAGGAACTCTATACCAAGGTTGTAAATAACTATACCGTTCTCATCCAGTGATTTAACCCGGAGGACTTCACCAAATGCATCAATAAAAACGAGGGGAATCCTTGAGAGAACAAAATGTGCTTGAATGATCTGCCCTAGTTCAACGGGTTCTTCTACCACCACATTCATCCCTGAGCCGCTAATATTTATTCCGATCCCCTGCTTTGCGAGGAATCCTCTGTCCACCTCTTCTTTTGATAACTTGGTCAATATCTGATCCAATTTCTCATCCATCTGAAGAAGAAAATCTATCAAACAGGCATTCAGACTGATTTCCGCAGTTGCCTTGTCAGGATCAGTAAGATCAGTTATTATTTCTTCGTCTGGGTACCCAAACTGGTTGCTTGTTTCCTTTATATCTTGGTATTCCTCTCGGGTCAGAAGCCTAAATTTTACCTTGAAGGAAAAGTCTCCTCTCACATAAGATCGTCTCTCCTGTAAGATCATGTTGATCACCTGTCCTTATCAGTAAAGGTCTTTTTGGCTAATTTAAAAAGAATCCATACAGAACAATTCATAAGCAGTAACTGCAACTATCATACCATCATTCATTCGCCGGGAACCCCAGGGCCACATCATAGCCAAACCTAAGATATTGATTTCTAAGCTTCTTGCAGGGTATGGGTATCTTTTTTTTGGATTATGCCCCACATAGTTTAGATGAGTGGGCGTTTCAAAATGGTTT
>JADFWK010000217.1 GCA_015223015.1 Pseudomonadota bacterium | reverse complement strand
TGACAAGGAGACCAACACCTACTACGACCGAAGGTATTATGAGGCAATGAAAGAAAGCTCTGGTTGATTGATCAGAAACGCCTGGAACTCAAACCTCTATGAATTACTAAACGATTTTTCAATATCCCTTGCCAAAAAGATCTGCCAAGTGGGACTTCCCGAAAGGCACTATCCCTAATAAAAGATTGACAAATATCATTTTTATGATAATTTATTATCAAAATAACAGTAGGAGGATATTATGCCTTTAATCAGACCGGTATCCGATTTAAGGAATCGGTTCACCGAAATTTCTGAGCTTTGCCATGGCGAAGACCAACCCATATTTATAACCAAAAAGGGGAAAGGTGATTTGGTAGTGATGAGCCAAACACACTATGAGCGTCTCCACAGTCTACTAGAGCTATATCAAAAACTCGGAGAAGCTGAAGCTTTGGATGCAGCGGGTGAAAAAGGGATAACTCACGGTAAGATAATGAGGCATCTAAGAGCAAGTATCACATGAGTGAAGCCTACGAGATTCGCTATTTAAGCACAGCGGAAAAGGACTTAATTGAAGTCTTTGAATATATTAAGAAAGACAATCCCACTGCTGCTATTTCACAACTTGAGAAATTTGATAAGTCGATTTCTCAGTTAGCGTTAAACCCATTCCTTGGCGTGATTCCTAAAGATGAACGGCTCAAGAAACTCGGTTACCGAATGCTTATTGTTGATAAGTACCTCGTGTTTTATGTCGTCAAAACTAAAACTGTTCAAGTACGCCGTATTGTTCATGGAGCCCGTCGATATAGCTTTCTCCTCTAACGTATTCAAAGACCCTATCTACTCTTGACTACTGTACTCACAACCCTGCCGCTTTCTCTGCTAAACCCTTCACTTCTTCCATATATTCCTTCATCCCCCTCAGAAAAATGTCGTTGTGATTGGCACCGGGAATAATCAGGAGCCTCTTATCCGGAGCCGGACAGGCATCATAAAGAGCCTGACCCTCTGGGAGGGGAATAATATGATCTTTCTCTGCGTGGATCACGAGTGTAGGTTTTTCAAATCTGCTGATCTTGTCTCGGTTGCGAAATCCATCCTCTTCTTCTAATCCCAGTGCATCCATATCCACACCCAGAAGCCTCAGAAGAGGCTTCGAATAGGCAAAGCCACTTTCAACAATGAGTCCATCCACCTGATCCTGGTAGTGGGCTGAAAGCTCAAGAACAGAGGCACTGCCCAAGGATCTGCCCATCAAAATAAAGGGGCCCGTGTGACCCTGTTTTTTGAGCCAGGTGTGCACAGAGTCAAAGATCACATGAGCGTCTCTCATCATGGCAGTGATGGTTGGTGTGCCACTTGAGCGTCCATAACCCCGATAGTCAACCGGCACAAAGTTTATGCCCATCCTCAGATACAATGGCCCTATATCATCATAATCGCCCACAATCTCACCATTTCCGTGGAAGAAGAGTATGGTTGGAGCATCCTTTCCTGCCAGATAAAACCGGACACCTACCGCCACATCCTTTTCTACCGGTATGAGCATGTCCTCAAAAGACGATGGAGACCGGGGAGATCCCAATTCTGGCCTGGGATGAAACAGGAACATGAGGATCTCTGGCCTATCAAAGGCAGAATAGTCGATTTTTGAGATGTCGATCATGATAATTATTCCTCCTTTGTTGCCATATCACCAGTATGCTATTTCTTGCTAAGGCTTTTAGCAATTCTTGTAACTTCGCTGTCGGCCAGGGCGTCCAGTTTCTTTTTCACAACTCGTGAGTAGTACTCCTGCTCAGTTTTGGTAAATGGCTCTCCTCCCAGTTTTTTCAAAATGAGCTCCTTTTGCTTTGGCGAGAAAAGAGTACTCAAGTGAATATTCAGTTGAAACGATTGATGTTGTTTGGCCTTTTCCTTCTCACGGGCTGACACTGAACGTGAGAAACTACTCGTGTATCTTCTCAATGAATTGCGCAGACGTTCGAGTGACAGTAAATATCCTTCATCTAAAGTCACAGCCTCTGTCGAGTCCAAATTGCCATACTTGGTGGCGAAAGATTCTGTGATTGAGTCGAGACCTTCTGGTTTCTCAATTTCCTCTTGCTTTAACAAATAAGAGCTGATTAAAAGCAATTCCTCCAAATTTTTTCTCTTGCGGCGCTCTCCTTTATTTTTTGATAGCAAGTTTTGAAAATCCAACTTCAGGCCATGGTGAGCACAGTACGCCAAAACCACAGGAAAGCCTTCAATGAGTCTCAAGTTGCCTGAACCAGCTAATTCTTCTAAAACTTCTAATATCTTATTTTCGCTTAATTTCTCTTTCCCTGGGGCAATAAGAGGATATCCGAGCAGCCCTAATCTTAAAATCAAATCATCCTTTTTCATCGGTATTCCCTGACTTTTTGAAGAAACTCTTCGTTGACCAAATTCCTAGAGGCCAATTCTTCAACGAAAAAAATGAAATTTTGCATCATCTTTTCTGGGTTAAGATCGTAGAGTGAAGCGGTGGAGTATCTTTCCAACAGTCGATCTGCATCCACCTGTCGTGTTGCGAAAACAGCGATACAATCGTCGATATCTATGCTGGTACCCCGAAACACCTTAGTAATAATTAGATCAACTAAGTTTAAAGCACCCAGGTAGATATGACGGAACCTTTCAATCGCAATGTGTTTCCCCGATTCTAATGGTGAGTCCAAGAGATCTGTGGTAAAGACCCGGTTGCCGCACCAGAATTGATAAAGAAAATAAGGGTCATCTGGATGCGACCAACTACCTCTTATCTCACGGTAACCTATGTCACTTAGAAATTTCATCATCCTTTTATATTCCGTATGAACCGGTACAATAAGGTCGATGTCTTTCGTGGATTCCTTAATATTTAATAATGTTAGAGCTGTTCCACCACATCCAACCAGCCGGACACGGAAATTCATGAGGCTGTCCCAGTTACTTATAGTCTGCATTAATATGCTACTTGTAATCCTGTATTTACTGGGTGATTTCATAAGGCCTCTAAATATCTATGATATTAACTTTTGTATGTGCATTCGTCAAGAATTATTTGTATAAATATATACAAAACAGTTGTACAAATTTATACAATTATAAGAAGGGTAGGAAAGTGAGATTTGAGGAAAGTCTGTGGAATTTAAAAGGAAATGGAGTGTCGCATTTTCTATTTTGCCAAATTGTGCGCCCTGTTGTGCTTTCATGCTAGGCGGGGCTTGGTCCGCACAAGTCACCCATCAGGACCAAGGTCTTTTGGAGATATATGTAAAACCTGCAATGTGACTGTCTATTCTGCCTCAGAGGGAGGGATTCGTTCTCTTAATTGGCCCTGTCTCTCTGGTGTAAGAGTTGTCTCAAGCTTCCAATTGGGCAGGGCGTATTCATCCTTTCTCTTTATCAGGAGCCACTCATTTCCTTTTCCCCTTCCTTTGAGGTGCATCAAGGTAAAGGCACCTTTGAGCTTTGGCATTTGACATTCTCACGGCATATTGTCAGCCAGAGACGCTTTTCTTGACCGATATAATAGGCAGGTTTTGGACAGATAATATCTCAGTTTCTACTCATCACATGGGTCACCATTTTTTCCAGACCATCCAAGGAGATCTCAAACATTGGAAAGACCTCCCTCACGACATTGATGGTCCTTGTGTATGGCCACTCCACTGATAACTTAGGATTAAGCCAGGCAGAGTGCCGAAACGTATCGGCAAGTAACCGCAATCTCTCCACACTCGGCTTACCGCTCCGCTCCTCTATATGAATTGATCCATCAGTGGCCATTATCTCATACGGCGCCATGCTTGCATCGCCCACAATAATGAACCTTGTTTCCGGATCCATACGGACAAATTCATCTACCTGAAACGGCTTTGAGCGCCGTGGAGGATCTTCCCAGACGTAATCATATATGGTATTATGAAAGAAATACGTCTTTAGATCTTTAAATTGGCTCCTGGAATAATCAAAGAGGCTCTGAACAACATCAATATAGGGATCCATCGACCAACCCCCATTGTCTATAGCCAGGATAACCTTGAGCCTGTCTTTTAAACGCCGGTCAAAGACAATCTCGATCTCCCCCGCGTTTTTCATGGTCTGATAAATAGTCTCGTCTATATTGACCTGATCCTTGGGCCCCGTTGGTACCATATTCCTGAGTCTTTTGAGAGCCTCTCCCATATGCTGCCGTGTAAGAAGCCCTTCTTGGGAATAATCTCGGTACCTCCTGTCCATTGCCACCTTGACTGCCGACTTGTTCATGGACCTGCCACCAACCCTCATACCACCAGGATGATATCCGGAATGGCCCACAGGAGAGGTGCCCCCTGTACCGATCCATTTGCTACCGCCATGGTGGGCCTCAGTCTGTTCCTTTAACCTTTCAAGAAAATAATCAATAAGCTCTTCCGGGGTCAATTTACTCAGAGAGTCTTCATCGATACCCAGGGCATCTGCAATAGCCTGTGGGTCTTTTAACCAGGCATCTAACAGGGCCTTTGCTGCCTCAGCCAAATCAACTCCGGTAGGAGCAGTTAGTTCAACCCCTTTGAAATGATGGGCAAATACCTGGTCAAAGAGATCAAAATATCGCTCGCTCTTTATGAGTATTGCCCGTGCAGACGTATAGAAATCATCAACGGAGTTGATAAGGCCTTTACTCAGGGCTTTCTGGAGCCTCAAAAATGAGGTGGGGCTAACAGGTACCCCTACCTTTCTCAATATGTAGAAAAACTCGGTAAACACAGCCTATAACCTAGACCTAGAGACATACCTCTGGGCCAATGCATAATCTGGGCTTTTCTTAAACAGAACGCCCAGAAAGGGGATATCGCCCTTGGTTAGCTCCTTCACTCTAAAATCAGGATCGGCATTGAGTGCCCTGATCCAGTTAATAAGTTCCCTGGTAGCAGGTTTCTTTTCCATTTCCTTGAATTCCCTGAGCCTGTAAAAGGCATTAACAGCGGCATCTAGGAGTTCTTGGCTGACGTCAGGAAAATGGACCTGCACAATCTCCCGCATCAAATCAGGATCGGGAAAGGCTATATGATGGAAATTACATCTTCCCAAAAACGGATCTGAGAGATCCTTTTTTGCATTAGATGTAATAATGATCACCGGCCTCTGTTGTGCTCTCATGGTTTTGTCAATCTCCAGGATATCGAATTCCATCTGATCCAGGACATCGAGCATATCATCCTGAAAATCGGTATCAGCCTTGTCTATCTCGTCTATCAAAAGGACCGTTCTCTCATCTGAGACAAAGGCCTGCCCGATCTTCCCCATCTTGATGTAATCCTCGATCTTGCTGACATCCCTGCTTGAATCACCAAACCTGCTGTCGTTCAGCCGTGTCAAGGTATCGTACTGGTAAAGGGCATCAATTAGTTTCATACTGGACTTTACATTTAACACAATCAGAGGCATTTTGAGACTCTCAGCGATTGCATAGGCCAGCATGGTCTTTCCTGTACCTGGTTCCCCTTTCAAAAGAAGGGGCATCTCAAGGGCCATAGTGATATTCACAATCTTAGCCAGCTCTTCATCCAACACATAATGAGTACCGCCTGTGAACCTTGTCACCTGTTCTGCACCGTGCATAACATCACTCCTTTACAATAGAATAGGATAAATAAAATTTTTGTAACTATTCAGCCACCAAGGCACAAAGACCCAAAGAGAAGATGGATAATCCTATAATCTCGGTGCTTGGTGCCTTTGTGGCAAGATACCTGAGTAATTACGAACTCTATAATATACTCATTTCTTGCTCAGATATCAAGCTCAAACGGCATCAAAAAGTTACTTGTAGAGGATGCATCTCTTTGTGACCTCTGGGGGACATAGAAAAGATTCCTACTGCCGGGGATTTCTGTTAGGTAAATCTGGCGGGATTAGTAAGGAGCTATGTCTTTAAGGGTAGGCTTTGGGGGCGTGATTTTCTCTTACGCTATCTCGCGTGGGATCTCAGGGGCTCTCTTTACCGCTTTTGTTCTCTGTCTCTTTGAGATTGCCCAAGTATTCCAAAAAGAATACGAGGAAGACACCTACAAACAGGGATACGATTCCTGAAAGCATCACGTTGAGTTTTCGCTTTGGCTTTACCCTTTTCTCAGGCGGTATAGCACGATCGATTACCTGGAAAGTGATGTCCTCTTTGGCCTCGTCTATCTTGGCAATCTCATACTGCTGGGTCATAAGTTCAAAGACCTTCTCTTCCGTTAATACCTTCCTCTTGAGCCGAACATACTCCAGCCCTATGGTTGGCGCCTCTGAAAGGCGGGGCAGGGCATTTGTTTCAGGGTTGGAACCCCTGGTTTCTAACATGCTTAACTGTTTTTTGAGTTCTCTGAGCTCATCCTTAATCCTCAGGACATCAGGATTGGAAGGCGTAGAAAAGTGCTTCATAACCCCAAGTTGAACCTCTCTTGCCGTTACCTGGGCCCTCAAATCGGCTAGTGCCTTGATAGCTGCCTCTGTCTGGGCATCCATGGCAATGATCTTTTTACTGGTCTGAAAGACCTTCATGGCCTCTTCTGCCTCTCTCAATTCCTCCTTAGCCTTTTTCAACTGATTCTCTATGAATATCCTGTTCCTTTTTTCCCCGGACAGGGCATTTTCATTGAGGAATCTTTGAAGTGCGATGGTGTACTGGTTGGCAATATCAGCGGCAATCCCAGGGTCCTTGTATTCAACAGAAACACTGATGAGCCCCTTTTTATCATCGGTAATCTTGGCTGCTTCAGTTAATGACCTGACAGCATCTTGGATAGTAGGTGGTTCATCCCGATCCTCTTCGAAAAGCACCTTGATTAAGTCAAGGGCCCGGATAACATCCTCTGCCACTGTTCTGCTTTGAAGTACGGCCACTAACTTGTCAGCCGAGGCCCTACCTATGCTCGGGACCATACCCCCTACAAAGGGAAGAGAGCCCAGGTTCCGCATTGCAGCAGAAAGTTGGCTCCCAGAAGATTCAAGAGGCAGCAAAGTAGTTTTGGCCCGGTATATCGGGCTCATGAGGAGGCTTATCACACCTGCAGTAATAACGGACACCCCAAAGATCCAGGCGATGATCTTCCACCTCTTCCTTATCACCCGCCAGTAGTCCAGAAGATTGATCTCGTCCTCTCTTTCCATTTCGAGGAGATCGGACTCGTCTTTTTTGTTCATATCAGCAACTTCTTCCTTTTTGGTTTACCTCAACGACCATCCATAAAAAGGGTGGCTTTAATGACGACCCTAAGATGGTCTCATATGTCTTTCACCCCAGTACGATGGTTCCCACTTACCCCAGTACCATCTCCCGGAGCTACGGGGCAGGCGGGGCAGGCACAGCGTTCAAAGACACTGAGGTTTTGATCTGAATTCCTGAGTGGGGAATTCACTCAAAAGCTATTACCACGGAAAAACACAAACTCTGTGATCTCTGTGGGCTCAAGCGACCCTGAGCCAAGTCGAAGGGGAGCGGGCGAGAGCATATCAACACAATCTTTTCACGAGCAAAACTTAAGTATACCATCCTGCAAAGCGAGAGAATTTTGGAAAATGCTAAAATGCAGCAATGACAACACCGGCTGCTACGGCAATCTGGAAGAGAATGGTTGTCCAGTCCATAAGCTCCTTTTTCCAGACAAACCTCGTTATCTTAGTGGGCACCAGTATGGTATCTCCAGGGCTTATCTTGGAGGACATAAAACTACTGGACACCCATCTGCTGGTTTCAGAGTCCCATGCGAGACCGGATGACCCCTTCTGGGTCTTGCTGATAACCGTACCATTGGCCTTGATTATATATATCTCATCCTCTTCGGCATCTGGAGTCGGCCCCCCTACCGTATTCAGATAGAAGTCAACGGTCTTGCCCTTGGCATAAATAATTGAGGTTGGGTTATACACACTCCCGAGAACATTCACGATCCCTGGCTTTTGGGGTATGGTGAGTGCATCACCATTTTCCAGTTCCAGATCGTACTTAGAGCCTTTGAACGTATC
>JADFWK010000030.1 GCA_015223015.1 Pseudomonadota bacterium | reverse complement strand
TCTGCACCAGCTCGAAAGGCGTCATCCCTCCTTGGAATAGGGCTTTGCCAGCAGTCCCTGATGAGCCCCACAGGATGGCAGCTACAACTATGTACAAATAACCTTTTATGTGTTTTTTATTCCCCAAGATTTATCACTTCCGGCTTTTGTGGTAACCGTTATATCACTGCCCAGATATCGGGTCAAGATTCACTTCCCGTCCTTTGCAACAGGAATTTCTCGCGTAACAGCGTCAATCGGGCGGTTGGCAATAGGGCTTAGAGCCGGTGGTAATTCAATTGGAGAGAAAGAAGCTGAATCAATTTGAAGCACCTGTATCAGAGCGGGATTGCTTTCCAGAGAGAGGACCTGAGAAAGACGGAAAAGCCTAATCATAAAAAATGGTTGCAAAATGAGGCACAATGACTATATTAGATTCATTGGGAGTGATGACAATCCTTAACCATTACGAAATGAGGGTAGTTAATGGATTTTGAGGACAAGCCAGAGAACAGAAAAGAACAGGATCAGAAAATCCCCAGCCAGAAAGAACTGGAAAAGGAATTGAGCGATTATCTTTCCAAGAAATACGGCGACCGTATTAAAATCATATCACCTATCCTTTTTCCTCAGAGCGATCCCAAGAAAAAGGGAGAGGCAGCAAAGGCCGGGCAAAAGAAGACTGGTGCACCTGCGTTTGATATGAAACCAGAAGAGCTGGAATCCTACCTGGACGGATATGTGGTTAAGCAGGAGCGGGCCAAGGGTGTACTCGCTACAAAAATCTGTACCCATTTCAACCGGATCAAATCACTTGAAAAACGCTCTAAAAGAGAAGACCCCTTATCGGTGGGGATGATCAAAAACAATATCCTTATGATCGGTCCTACCGGTGTTGGTAAGACATACTTGATAAAGCTAATTGCTCAAAAGATTGGCGTTCCATTTGTTAAAGGTGATGCTACCAAATTCAGTGAAACCGGTTACGTAGGTGGTGATGTGGAGGATTTGGTAAGAGATCTGATTTATGAAGCGGATGATGATATTAAATTAGCTGAGAATGGTATCATTTACATAGATGAGATCGACAAGATTGCTTCCTCCCAAAACATTATCGGTCATGACGTTTCGAGGACAGGGGTGCAGCGAGCTCTTCTTAAGCCGATGGAAGAAACTGAAGTAGACCTGAAGGTTCCCCATGACCCAATTTCACAGATACAGGCAATTGAACATTACCGAAGAACTGGGAAAAGGGAAAAGCAGGTAGTAAACACAAAAAATATCCTGTGTATTATGAGTGGAGCCTTTGATGGGTTGCAAGATATCATTAGGAAACGACTCAAACGTCAGGGTATAGGGTTTGAGGCAGATATACACTCTTCTGAGACGAGCTTGGATATTCTCAAAGAGGTGCGGGCACAAGACCTTATTGAGTTTGGATTTGAGTCTGAATTTATCGGGCGTCTCCCAGTAATTGTTGTTTTGGATGAGCTCACCAAAGATGACCTCGTAGCAATTTTGAAAAACCCCAACAACCCTATTGTCCTCAGCAAGAAGCGGGACTTTATGGCATACGACATTGGTCTTCAGTTTGAAGACGAGGCACTTGAGGCATTGGCAGGGATGGCTTCTCAGGAAAAGACAGGCGCGAGAGGCTTGGTCAGCGCTGTTGAGAGAACCCTTATGCCTTTTGAAAAACATCTTCCATCCACTGCTACAAGGAAGATGTTGGTTACGGTAAGGCTTGTTCAAGACCAAGACCAAGAGCTGATACGGATTGATTCTTTTAAAGATACGAGTGACCCTGAGGTGGAAGAAGGGTTTGAAAGAGCAGCTGCGAATGAAAAGGAGCGGGTTAAAAAGATCATAGCGGACAGGGCAAAGGAGTTTGAAGAGCAACTGGGTTTAAAATTGTATGACGAGAGAATAGATTTGATAGCCGATCAAACACTTCAATCTATTTCCGATATCAATTCTGTTTTTCTCGATTTCAAGGAGATGTATCATCAGGTAAAGCTCCAGAATGAAGGATTGTTTTCCCAACTCGGAATCAATGTCAACCTCGCAGATGGTGCCATTGACGAGATAATCAGGATTGCCTATGAACAGGATCGCGACATTAGTGAGATATGCCTTAGCCTCGCTAACGAATTGGAGTATGGGCTGAAATTAGTGAGAGATCGCATTGGCTTCGAATCATTTGCTCTTACCAGAGAGGCAGTGTTAGAGCCTGAGAAATATATTGATAGCCTCATTAAAAAGTATTATAGCCAAAATCCGGCTACGTCCTAAACTCATTACTCATGCCCCACCATTATTCCCAGCCAGAGCATTTATGAGACCCTTGCACAACTTTGTCATATTTAATGGGGAAGACAGGGGGATTTCTGCTTTGCTCTGCCTTTCACATTACTGAGTGCAGAGGAGCAATTACCTCTGTAGATACATACAGTCTTAGTATTCAAAGGCCTGAAATTATGGATTTCAAGGTGACGCGAAAAGCCTTGGTGTCAGAGATCTTGACACCAACTACTGGCGTAAGGATAAAAAAATAAGGAGATAGGGGAGGCTACGAATGATGAAGAGACCTCGGCGCCTGAGACGAACTCCGGCAATTAGAAGAATGGTCAGGGAGACCTTTATCAGTGTGGATGATCTCATCTATCCTATCTTTGTCAAGCATGGAAAAGGTGAGAAGGAGCCTATCCCGTCTATGGCAGGTCAGTATAGGTTATCAGTTGATGAACTCACCAAAGAGTCAGCAAAGGTGTGGTCTCTGGGTATACCAGGTGTGATTCTGTTTGGTTTGCCCAAAAAGAAAGACGAGTTAGGGAGCGAGGCATATGCACAGGACGGAATTGTTCAGCAGGCCGTGACCGCCATCAAGGACAAGGTACCAGAAATGGCTGTTTTTACTGATGTCTGTCTCTGCCAGTATACGGATCACGGGCATTGTGGGATTCTAAGAAATGGTTATGTAGATAACGATACTACCCTTGAAATACTCTCGCGCGTGGCCCTTTCTCATGCCCAGGCGGGAGCCGATTTCGTTGCCCCGTCGGATATGATGGATGGCAGAGTGAGGGCAATTAGGGACACTCTTGAAAGAGAGGGTTTCAAAGAAACGGGAATCTTGGCCTATGCTGTGAAGTATGCCTCTTCCTTTTATGGGCCATTTCGTGATGCTGCTGATTCCGCACCACAGTTTGGCGACAGAGCAAGCTACCAGATGGATCCTGCTAACGCAAGGGAGGCTGTTAAAGAGGCGTTGTTAGATGTTGAAGAAGGTGCCGATATTATTATGGTCAAACCTGCATTACCGTGTCTGGATATTATTCATCAGGTTCGCACCAACGTAGATCTTCCTGTTGCAGCATACAGTGTGAGCGGGGAGTACGCCATGGTCGAGGCAGCTGATCAAAGAGGTTGGATAGAGGGAGAAAAGGTAATGATGGAAATGCTCCTTTCTATAAAGAGGGCTGGGGCAGATGTTATCCTCACATATTTTGCCAAAGAAGCAGCCAGGGTATTGATTGCGCATGCAAGGAGATAAGACGAAAAAGGGTGAGAGGTTTGAGGATGACCCTCAGCTTCGTATACTAGCCTGGGAAGTTACCCGGTCATGTAATCTCAATTGCGTTCATTGCCGAGCATCATCAGATTTTGGTCCCTATCCTCAGGAACTGGACACAATCAAGGCAATGGAGGTAATAGACCAAATTGGCGAGGTCGGTAAACCAATTGTTATCCTTACCGGTGGAGAACCTCTTCTCAGAAAGGATATTTTCTCCCTGGCAGCGTATGGGGCAAAAAATGGCCTGAGAATGGTGATGGGATCCAATGGAACCTTGATTACTCCTGATGTTGCAAAACAGATTAGCGAGTCCGGGATTAAGCGGGTGAGTATATCTCTTGATGGGGCTACCAGCGAGAGTCACGATGCGTTTCGACAGGTTAAAGGGGCCTTTCATAGAGCCATGAAAGGAATAGACAATCTGAAAGAGCAGGGGGTTGAACTTCAGATCAACACTACCCTGACCAGACACAATCTGTCCGAGGCAGAAGCCATTCTCGACCTTGCAGTCCGTCTTGGGGCAGCTGCGCACCACATTTTTTTACTCGTTCCTACGGGTCGCGCTAAAGAGATGGTCAACCAGGAGTTAAATGCCCAGGAATACGAGGATACGCTCCACTGGTTTTATCAACAGCAAGACAGTGTTCCCCTTCAGGTTAAGGCTACCTGCGCACCGCAATACTATAGAATTTTAAGGCAGGAGGCGCAGTCCAGGGGTGAGACAGTGGATCGGGAAACCCATGGCTTGGACGCTGTAACGAGAGGTTGCCTGGCTGGAGTTTCTTACTGTTTTATTTCTTATGAAGGCATTGTGCAGCCGTGCGGGTACCTGGAATTGAATTCGGGAAATCTACGGGAATCCACCCTGAAAGATGTATGGAGCAATTCTCGTGTTTTTGCAGACCTCAGGGACTTTTCCAAATACAAGGGAAAATGCGGTCGCTGTGAATATATTGCTGTTTGCGGTGGGTGCAGAGCACGGGCCTATGCGGCTACTGGGGATTACCTATCGGAGGAGCCATTGTGTGCCTATAATCCTATGGGGTGAAGGAGCCGTATGGATGATCTTGATAGAAAACTGCTCAACGAGATTCAAACCGGTTTTCCCATTGCTCAAAGGCCTTTTAGGGATTTGGGAGTTCGATTAGATTGTTCCGAAGATGAGATTCTGAGGCGAACAAAGCGATTAAAAAAGCAGGGTATTATCCGGCGGATTGGTGGCAACTTTGATTCCAGGAGACTCGGTTTTACCACTACGCTCTGTGCAGCTAAGGTGGCAGATGATAAGATCGATAGATTTGTCGAGGTGGTGAACCAGTATCCTGAGGTAACTCACAATTATCTGAGGGATTACCCATATAACATATGGTTTACCTTTGTGGCGCGCGATTCAGAAATGGTACAGAGATATATCGAGGATATAAAGGAGCAAACTGGAGTAAGCAAAATCCTTGATTTACCAGCGGTAAAAGTTTTCAAGATACGCGTTGATTTTGATCTTAGCTGATTTATTGTTGAGCTTTTCACAGGTGAGCACTAAGGGGCCTGAGGCTGTTCGAGGGGTGCGGGTATTTTACTCGGCCCCTTGATTCAAAGGAGGAATAGAGATTTGCCTATTCGATGTTGAGGCTTTGTAGGATAAGGGCTTCTTCTTCCTCACTCATCAACCCTTCTTTCTTAAGGAGGTCTCCGATCCCGTCTTCTCTCAGGGCGTCTATGGCCAATATGGTTTTGTTGCTCTTACCTTTGGTGGAGAAGAAGGTGTATTGTAAGGTAAAGGTTGATTTTCTAAGGAGCAGAGTACTGCGATTCGTTAAGATGACGTGATAACTCAAGAGGAAGTAAAGTATTGCTCCCAAAACAACAAACAGCAATAGATTTCTCACTCGCGGCATTGTGGTATGGATATCCTTGATTTATTGAGCTAAGTGGTGGGCGATGCGGGACTCGAACTCGCGACCTCTGGTTCCGGAGACCAACGCTCTATCCAGCTGAGCTAATCGCCCACTCATTTTTTTATACCTTATTTTATGGGTGAGATCAAGGGTGAAAGGTATAGTATCGTTTAAAAGTGTTTACTCAATAGCATATTGGTTAGATAACGTGTACATACTTACCTCTATCCGGCCATGCCAATTTTCTCAAGGCGCTATCTATTGGCTTCAAGGGAGGTGGTCAAATATGTGGGGTTTAGATGACCGAGGCTGAGACTCCCATGGCTTTAAAGGTGTAAACCCCACATATGTGACCACTGTAAGACCCAGTGGAATTTTTTTGAGATACCGCCCGCCCGCCTCGCCTGAGCGAGAGCGATGGCGGGCAGGCCTTTCAAAAACAGCCATGACCTCCTTTAGAACGTGAATGACTACTCACTATGGTTCGGGCCAACACTTTTGAACGATACCAAAAGTTTATTTAAAAGCTGAAAAGTATTTAC
>JADFWK010000216.1 GCA_015223015.1 Pseudomonadota bacterium | reverse complement strand
GGCGCTTCAGAGGCTGCGATATGAAAAAACTCGAGTCGCTCACTCCCTATCCCAATCTCGTCCAAAAGTTTCTTAGTATATTCAACCCTCTTCAGGGCCCTCAAATTCCCCTCCAGGAAATTACACGTGCCAGGCTCTCACCCGCCTACAAATATGGCATCTGCCCCCGCCTCAAACGTCTTTAAGATGTGAACAATCTCCACCTTGCCCCTACATAGATAAAAAACTATGCGCACGTTAGGGGGGTACTGGACTCTTCCGACACCCGCTAGATCAGCAGCACTGTAAGCGCAGTAATTACAGAGCATAGCCACTACTCTCGGTTCATAATCCACCATTTCCATTCCCCTTCTTGCGTTCGTGGAGTTTGTTGTGTTCATTGTGTTCATTGAGTTCATAGGGTTTTAACCCAACAAACTCAACAAACCCAAGAAACCCAACAAACACTAATATATGGCCATCAATTTAGGAATCATCTGGATGTCCTCATAATGCTTTACCTGGATTGCATCGTTCGGGCACATAGAGGCGCAAATACCACATCCCTGGCAGGCTCCCGGGTCGATCTTTGCTACCGCATTTTCAAAATCGATCTGGGGTACTCCAAAGGGGCACACCCTGACACAGGTCAAACAAATAGCACAGAGATCAGGGTTTACCTCGGCAACAGCCCCACCTGCCATCCTCTCCTTGTGAGAGAGAATCATACATGCCCTGGAGACCGTCGCTTCTGCCTGGGAAATGGCTTCATCAATGGCTTTGGGCCCATGGGCCAATCCGCACACAAACAACCCTCCGGAGGCAAAATCTACAGGCCTCAGCTTTGCGTGCGCCTCCATAAAGAAACCATCCTGATTCATAGCCACCTTAAAGAGCTGTGCAAATGCGCCATTATCATCCCGGGGCACAATAGCCGAAGCCAAGGTTACCATATCGGTATCTATTACCACGGGCCTTTTGATTACCTGATCTATAACGGTCACCCTGAGTCTACCATCCTTTTTTTCAACCAAGGGTTTATCGTCCAATTCATAACGGATAAACCGCACTCCTTTCAATCGTGCCTCTCTGTACAGATCCTCCCTTTCTCCGTAGGTTCTTATGTCCCTATAGAGTATATAAATATTCATGCCAGGGTTTAACTCCTTGAGGGTCAACGCACTTTGGATGGAATGAGTGCAGCAGACTTTGCTGCAATAGGGTCTGTCCGGCTCTCTGGAGCCAACACACTGGATAAAAATAGCGGAATCTACCTTTTTAAACCTGTCAGGATTTTGCATAATTTCCTGATCCAGATCCAGGGACAGCAAGATATTGGGATCTTCTCCATATAGATATTCTTCAGGCTCGTAACTATCGCCCCCATTAGCTATAATCGCTGCGCCATAGCTTACCTCTGTCTCTGTACCCTCTGCGTCGGCCAGTTTTGATTGAAAACTTCCTATGGTGCCATGTACCTCCTTGATCTTGGTCTGCAAACGCACATCAATCAGAGGATGATCGCTAACCCTTTGTATCAATTCCTCAACATAAGGCTCCACCCTTTCATTCTTCCATGTAGTACGCAACCTAAGGGCCTGCCCCCCCAGTCTATCCTCCTTCTCAACCAAACAGGTCTTAAACCCTTGTTTGGCCAATCCAAAGGCTGCTGTCATCCCTGCTACACCACCCCCGACTACCAGAGCTTCCTGACACACCGGCTGGGGGATTTCATAAAGCTGTTCTAGCGTAGCCGCCCGTGCTATTGCCATGCGCACGAGATCCTTTGCCTTTTCCGTAGCCTTTTCCGGTTCCCCCATGTGAACCCACGTGCATTGATCCCGGATATTGGCCATCTCAAACAGATACTGGTTAAGACCAGCTTCCCTACATGTCTCTCTAAATAACCCCTCATGTGTTCTGGGTGTACATGAGGCTACCACCACCCTGTTCAGTTGCCTCTCTACAATGACCTCTTTCATCTTGGCTTGCGTATCTTCCGAACAGGTGAACAGGTTAGCTTCTGCATAATCTACATGGGGAAGGGTTTTGGCGTATTCCACAATCGCCGGAACGTCAGCTACCCCACCTATGTTTATGCCGCAATGACAGATAAAGGCACCGATTCTTATCGGTTCATTGCTGACATCTCGCTCAGGCGGATACTCCTTTTTCTTAACCAGGGCCCCTCTTACTTCTGCGAGCTCAGAGGTAGCCGAGGCTGCAGCAGCACTGGCTTGGGTAACGGTATCAGGGATATCCTTGGGCGCCTCAAACACGCCACAGGCATAGACCCCTGGTCTTGATGTTGTAACCGGCTCAAAACTAGTGGTGTCTACAAAATTGTAGTGATCCAGGTCAACGCCGAGTTTCTGAGCCAAATCAAGGGATTCCTGGGAAATATCGATCCCTACAGATAACACCACTATGTCAAAATCCTCTTGAACCAGTCTTCCCCCGTCATCTGTGTACCTGATCTTGAGACCTCCAGGCTCATCACCGGGCAGCACATTATTGATCTTTGCCTTTACAAAACGAATCCCTATTTCATCCTTGGCCCGATTGTAGTATCGCTCAAAGTCTTTACCGTAGGTACGGATATCAATATAGAAAATAGCAGTATTCAGTGGTCCGGGGGAATGCTCTTTAGCTATCATAGCCTGCTTTATTGCATAGGTGCAACACACAGCCGAGCAATAGCCTTTATCCCCTACCTGGGTGTTCCTTGACCCAACACACTGGATCCAGGCAATCTTTTCCGGTTCCTTATGATCCGCAGAAAGTGTCACCAAATGACCTTTAAAGGGACCTGAAGCCGAAAGCATTCGCTCGAACTCTAAGCTGGTAACCACGTTGGGGTGTTCAGAATAGCCATAGGTATCATGCTGGCTTGGGTCAAACGGGCTAAAACCGGGGGCAACAACAATAGACCCTACTTCGATGGTGTGCTCTCGTGGAATCATGGAATGGTCTATAGCACCGGCCAGGCAGGCAGAGACACACTGATAACATTCAGAACAGATCCCACATTTCATGCATCGCTGGGCCTCGTCCCTTGCCTCTTTTTCGGTAAATCCCAAAGCTATCTCTTTGAAGTTACCCTCTCGCTCCTCAACGGATATCTTCCGCATAGGTGTCCTAGACAGATGCAGTTCGCCTTCTGTATCGGGCTTTTCATAGGACCAATCCTGCTCTCTTCCCTCCTTGAGATCTCGCCCGTTCAGATACCGGTCAATACTCTCAGCTACATCTTTCCCGCAAGCCACAGCCTCTACCACGGACTTGGGCCCATAAAAGGCATCCCCACCGGCAAAGACCCATTCTATGGGAGTCTGCAAGGTGATGGGATCGGCCACCGGTCCTCTTTTGACTGCGATACCCTCCTTTTCGGCAAAAGAGAGATCAGCTGCCTGCCCGATGGCAACAATCACCGTGTCAGCCTCCATTCCGCTCAAGTCGGTCTCATCGTATTCAGGGCAGAAGACCCCATTTTCGTCAAACACGCACGTGCAGCACTTGAATTCTATGCCTGAGAGGTTTCCATCCTCTTTCAGAAAACGGTTGGGTCCAAGACTGTTGACAATGGTTACCCCCTCTTCAAGGGCCTCTTCAATCTCATACTCCCATGCGGGCATCTCCTCTCGTCTCTCAAGACAGACCAGGGTTATCTCCTGAGCACCTACACGTTTTGCCGTAAGGGCCACATCGATGGCCACATTCCCTCCCCCGATAACAATCACCCTTTTCCCCACACTGACCTGATTTCCAAGGGCCACGTCCCTCAAAAACTCGATTCCCTTGACCACGCCGGGAAGATCTTCCCCTTCCACATTCAACTTCATGCTGAGATGGAGACCAGTTGCCAGAAACAGGGCCTGAAAACCATCCTTCTTAAGGCTTTCAAGGGTTATATCTTCGCCAAAAGTGACCTCTGTTTTAATCTCAACACCCATATCCTGAATGACCTGGATTTCAGCAGCGATAATGTCTCTTGGTAAACGATATTCTGGGATCCCCACAACCGTCATTCCACCTGCAACAGGAAGTTTTTCAAACACAGTCACCTGGTACCCCTCTATGGTTAGATAATAGGCTGCGGTCAGACCAGCAGGCCCTGAACCGATAATAGCAACTTTCTCGTCTCTTCTTTCCTTCACTTCAGGAACATACCGAGTCTCGCTGGCCAGGTCCAGATCGGCCAAGAACCGATGAAGATACTGTATGGCAATGGGTTCTTCCACATCGCCCCGCGTACAGATCTCCTCGCAGGGGTGATGGCATACGCGGCCGCATATGGCGGGAAAGGGGTGGGCCTCTTTGAAGAGCGCTAGGGCTTCCTGGTACTTTCCTTGATTTATCAGTGCAATATACCCCTGGACGCTCACGTGGGCAGGGCAAGTGGCCTTACAAGGGGCTGTGCCCCTTTTTTCAATTGCAAATGCCCCGGGCATAGCTTGAGGATAGAGCTTGTAGGCGGCCTTTCGATCGCACAACCCTTGATCAAACAGGGAAGGTATACTAATAGGGCATGCCTTTTCGCACTCACCGCAGGCCGTACACTTCGCCATATCAACATACCGAGGCCGTTCTAGGAGTTTTGCCTGGAAATGTCCCGGCTCACCGGTGACCTCCACTACCTCCGTCATAGTTAATATCTCGATATTCAGGTGCCGGCCACATTCCACGAGCTTTGGCCCCATAATACACATGGAGCAGTCATTTGTCGGGAATGTCTTATCCAGCTGTGCCATTCTGCCGCCAATGGCGGAGTTTTTTTCCACCAGATAAACCAGGTAGCCAGAATCTGCCAGATCAAGGGCGGATTGCATCCCGCCGATACCACCCCCAATAATCATAACTGCGCCGATCTTATCGTTTGCCATCTCTTCCTCTATTGCCATCTATGTCATTTTCTAAAATAAATATCTCACTGCAAAGCCGGTAGAGAACGCTGACCCCTCCAGGGAAAAAGGCTTTCCCCTCTGCGCTGAACACATACCTT
>JADFWK010000215.1 GCA_015223015.1 Pseudomonadota bacterium | reverse complement strand
GAACTTAACCCCATAAACACAACAAACCCAAGAAACACAAAAAACTGCTTATGTTCTCTCGCCCTCTTGTTCCTGCACTGTGTGCCACCATCATCGGGATTCTCATTGGCCATGGTCTCCTGACCAACGTGAACCTGTCCGTCCTTTTTTTCCCTATAGTGATTGCGGTGTTTTTGGGGATGACCTTCATCCTCCCTTCAAAAGTGCGCACTGTATGGCTCATGGCCATATTTTTGCTCATAGGAATCAACTTCCAGGTAAATAAACACACCCTGCCAGGTTTGCCTCAAAAGCTCAGTGAGGGTGAGCGAGTGGTTGTGGAGGGAACAATCTATAACCTACCAAAGGTACGTGTTAACGTGGCAAGCCTCTATGTTCATGCAGAAAAAATCTTCTTGGCTCGAGAAGTCAGGAGCGTTCAGATCAATATCCTCGTAAAGATTTACCGATATAGGGGTAAACTGAACGTAGGTGAACGGATACGGTTTCCTGCCAAGCTCAAGGAATTCAAGAATTTCAATAACCCCGGAGGCTTTGATTACCGATCGTACATGCAGACCCGAGGGCTTTCCTTTATGGCCATAGTTTCCGATGGGCGGTATGTAGTTCCCATGGGAGAGGGCGATCTGGGTATTTTCGGAAAGGTATTAGAGAAGATCCGAAGGCCTTTACGGAACCTTTTGAGTGAAAGACTCTCCTATGGCACGAGCCCAATCTATGCCGCCCTTATTCTTGGGGAGAGACAAGGGCTTACACCTGAATTACGGAAACCATTCGATAGGTCAGGGGTGGGACATATCATGGCTGTTTCAGGGCTTCACCTTGGTTTGGTGGCCTGGCTTTTCTACGCGATATTGCGATGGGCCTTGTCCTTCTCCTACCGATTGACCCTTATGGCCGACATAAGGAAGGTGGCAGCAATTCTAACCATGGTGCCAGTGGTAACCTATGCCGTGATTACCGGACTTCAGGTTTCTACCCAGAGGGCCATGATTATGGTGCTCGTATTTTTGTGGTCCGTTATTATGGGCAAGGAGAAAGATGTTTGGTCCAGTCTTTGCTTGGCAGCACTCATAATTCTCGCTCTTATGGGGAACTCCCTCTTTACCGTCTCGTTTCAGCTGTCTTTCACAGCTGTTGCCGGCATCCTATGGCTGGCTCCCTTAATCCTTTCCAGAATTCAGAGCGTAAAACTGGGCACCGAGTCGCTTGCAAGGAATCGCGTATTGCAGACAATGGTGACCTATTCGACAGGTCTTATTGCCGTGACTACTGCGGCCACGGTTGTAACAATCCCACTGATTGCCTTTCATTTCCATCGTTTTCCTCTCGTAGGCCTTGCTGCCAATATCACCGTAGTTCCCATAATTGGACTGTGGGTTATACCCCTTGGACTTGTTTCCTGCATTGCATTAGCCTTTTCTTCCGCTCTGGCAGGATTTTTTCTTTCTCTCGGCGAGTTTGGTCTCAATCTTGCGGTGTCCTTAGTCAAGTTCTGGTCAGATATTCCCTGGGCCTCGCTCTGGGTAATTCGACCCAACTGGTTGGAGATCCTCTTGCTCTATGGGCTGCTTTTTCTGGGCCTCAATTTTTTTCGTGCACGAGTTTACCGGCTTCTCCTGCTTGTTTTTATGATCCTGATTTTTACGGATACTGGGTACTGGATCTATCACACTCGTTTTAATAGTAATCTCAGGGTAACCATTCTGGATGCTGGAAGAGCGGATGTCACATTGATACAGTTCCCCGGCCATGAGAGGATGCTGATTGCACGTAATGCCTTTGGCCATGGAGGTTTTAACCTGGGACAGGGAGTTGTTGCCCCCTACCTGTGGCAAGAAAAGATACGGCGGATTGACTATCTTTTCCTGGCTAGTCCTTATGGTCAGCAGACAGACAGGGTTCAATTCATGATCAACACCTTTCATCCTAAAGAAGTCTTGTCCAGTCTTCCCACTGAACGGACCATTGGCGGGGCTCAGATTAAGGGGAATATGGATGAAGGTATTACCCTATCCTGTCGAGGCTGGTCTTTCAACTTCTGTGATCGTGAGGTGCGGATTGGAAAGGGAAATGGGGGAGGGGGGGAAAGCGGGGCGCTATACCTCATCACCAAGGATAAGATGGCCCGCCACTCTCCCGCTCAGGTTCTCAGCATATTGCAAACTGGTGCGCTAACAATCACCGTAGATTCAAAGGGCAGGATAAGAATGAGGGGCTTTCTAAAAAAGGACCTCCCCCTGAGGATTTCCGATTGACGATTGACAATTTTCGATTTTCAATCATCAATCTTCAACATCAAGTGTCCTACAATTCAAGCCAGGAATCCGAGTAAAGTGATTTTTTAAGAAGAATACGTGTTGTTTTTGCGTAATCCTGTAGCTCTTTGGAGATAGATGACATATCGATAGTCACTTCATCCATCACCTTCCCTATGATTTCGACTATATCCGGCCGTTTTCCTTTAGCTATATCAACCAGATCCTTATCATAGGCATCGGCAATAGCGGAGTACATACCGCTTTTCTCAAGCATAACCATATACGTACGGTTCAATATGGGCCTCAGGTGATCAGGTGATCCATTAGAGACATTGGACAGCCCACAGGTAGATTTCAGCCCTTCACCAAGATCTTGAACCATTGGCATAAACTGAAGGAGAGAGTAAACCTGGTCTTGCTGCACATTAACGGGTGTAGCAATGCCATCCACAAAGATATCCTCGTTGGCAATACCTGCCTCATTGGCTGCATATACCAATTCTACTGCCAATTCAGCCCTCTCATTCTCATCTCTGGGCATACCATGAGGGCCCCAGAGAAGTGCAATCATTCGGGCGTTATATTTGGCACATAGAGGGAGCATCTTTTCATATCTTTCCTTCCGGCACATGATGGAATTGATCAAAGCCTTCTCTTTGCCTTTGTAAGCGTCCAACCCGGCCTCTATGGCCTCAATATTTGATGTATCAAGGACAAGGGGTACATCATCAACAACCTCCTGTACAGTCTTTACTACCCACTCCATCAATTCGGGGCCCCCTTTTCTGGCAGGGCCTAAATTGATATCAATAAAGTCCATGCCCAGTTCCTTCTGCTTCTTGGCCTCTTCCTGGATTGGAAGCGGGTCTCTCCCCTTAAAGGCACGGCCTATTTTTGTAGAGATAACATTCAGGCTTTCTCCGATTAAGAACATTTATATACCCCCTTTTAAACAAATTAGGACGCTGATTCTAGCAGATATCCGCAGAAAAATATTTTCCTAGGATATTAAAAATCTTTCTAATCTACGTCCATCTACGTCCAAAGGAATTTCCTATACCTTAAATTCAAACTCCAAACTCCTTGAGGAACTTTGTGATCTGGGCCGCATCTCGTGGTCCGACAAGTACCTCAGAATCCTTTACCTCCTCTTCCAGATCACCACTTATTGACGCGGCATAGCCGGGTATGATAAGTTTCTTATGCTTAACCTTATCAAATATACCGGATTTGTTAACAAACATACCAACGGCATCACCGACAAATTTCCCGGCAGCCCAGGCCGTCATGACTGATAACCCTTCTGTATCCATTATCAATAGCCAGGATGGAACCCTGCTTGCCTCGATCTCACCGCTCACAATAAAGTATGTGAGAGAGAAGTTTGTCGTGATGCAAACAGGGGAATTCTCATCTGGGCCATTGATCTCATAGATACCCTGCTCTACTGTCATTGGCCTCTGTGGATCTGTATAGATATTTAATCTTTCCACAAGAAGGGGAAATAGGCTCTCACCGATGAAATCAGATAGTATTATAATCCCTGCATACTTAGCTATGAACATGGCTGCAATAACCGTTTCCTGGTCAAGGTTATCTGCCATCTCGCAAGGAAATGTAATGGTCGGGAAACCGAGGGCCCGGTTCTTTTTCATGATCGCCTCACGGCGCAGCCAGATCTGGTCCTCGAAGGCCCTCCTAACAGTCCTTGAGTTGGAATCAAGGATTAGATCCTTCAGACCCATACCAGTCAGTTTACCTGTCAGCTCCATAAGGCCATCCATATCATCTGCCTTAATAGCTAATGGAAGCCCCTTTTCCTTTGCAAGGGCGCCCATATCATCCACATTGTCCTTTGTGGCTGCATATATTACTGGCTTTCTATCAGCGCAAGAATCTATGCCTGCCTTCATAACACCAACATCCTCGCTCATCAGTACCAGGCAGAAGTTGCTCTCATCAGCAACCTTTTTAGCCAGGGCTGCAAACTTTCCCGCATCACCATTAACATCCTTTATAGCGACCAGCTCCGGTCTCAGATTTAAGCCAACACGTTCAAATTGGAAGGTGTCCCAGAGTTTCAACTTCTCTGATAATGTTCCTTCATCTGTGTCAGTACTTACCAACACACCCACACCGGGTGAGCCAAGAAAGGTCTTTTCATGTCTGAAAAGTACTGTTTCCCCACCAATCTTAAAGGATCTATCACCCTCCCCTATCTGCATCGGCCTCACTGGAGGTGCGGATGCCTCTGCGAGCTGCTCCTTTGCCTCATCACTTACATAAGGACAACTG
>JADFWK010000214.1 GCA_015223015.1 Pseudomonadota bacterium | reverse complement strand
TATAACCCTGGCCCAGTCCTGGCCTATAGCCTTGCCAGGCTGATTCAAGCTCATACTGGCTTATAGAATCGTTAGGCTGATTAGAGAGCATAGCGCCAGGGCGGGCTTTAGCTCACTTTAGGCACTTATAACTTTTAAGTTAATCTTTACTTAACTTGAAATAGATGCTGTCCACCAAGGCCTGCCAACTGGCCTCAATGATGTTCTCTGAAACACCTACCGTGTTCCATATGTCTTTACCATCGCTTGATTCTATGAGCACCCTGACCCGTGCGCCTGTTCCAGCACTGCCTTCCAATACCCTCACCTTAAAGTCAACCAACCTCATCTCTCGTATAGCAGGATAAAATTTACTCAGGGCCTTACGAAGGGCATTGTCGATAGCATTCACGGGTCCGTTTCCTTCAGCGGCTGTAATCTCTTCCTCGTCTCCTACCGATATCTTGATGGTCGCCTGAGAGGTAGCTTGACCATCCTTATTTTTCTCATTGATCACCCGTAAAGAAAGGAGGGAAAAAGGTTCTCGAAATTGGCCTGTAGTCCTCTTCATCAGGAGCTCGAGTGAGCCTTCGGCAGCGTCGAATTGATACCCCTGGTCTTCCATTCGCTTGATTTCTTCAACGATCTTTTTGCTGTCGTAACCATTCCCCCCTAAAGTGAGGTCCATCTCTTTGGCCTTGTACTCTATGTTGCTTTTACCTGACAGGTCTGAAACAAGTACCCGGCGCTTATTTCCAACAGTGCCGGGTTCAATGTGCTCATAGGCGATGGGCTCTTTTACGATAGCGCTTACATGCATTCCACCTTTATGGGAAAAGGCGCTTCGGCCAACAAAGGGCCTTTCATTGAGTGGCGGGATGTTTGCTATGTCACTGACATATCTGGAAACCTCGGTCAGGTGCTCTATTTTGCTCCCATCGAGACACTTCCTACCGAGCTTCAATTGAAGATTGGCAATCACAGAGATAAGATCCGCATTTCCACAGCGCTCGCCATAGCCATTGATTGTTCCCTGAACCATGGCCGCACCTGCTTCAACGGCAGCCAGTGAATTGGCTATCGCCAGGCCACAGTCATTGTGTGTATGGATACCGAGGGGGATGTTCGGGAAGGATTTCCTAACCGCTTCAACTATTTCTCTCAAGTCACTCACCATGGTGCCGCCATTGGTGTCGCAAAGTACGATGATATCAGCTCCACCGGAAATTGCAGCCTGGATCGTTGTTAGGGTATACCGGGGATTCGCCTTATAGCCGTCGAAGAAATGCTCGGCATCAAAAATAACCTCCTTGCCGTTTGATTTAAGATACCTGAGCGAATCAGTAATCATGGCAAGGTTTTTTTCCAATGAAACACCCAGTATATCAGTTACATGAAGGTCCCAGCTCTTTCCAAATATGGTAACGGTCTGGGTTCCAGCCTGTACTAACGCTTTCAAGTTAGAATCCTTTTCTGCCACTATGTTCGTTTTTCTGGTGCTGCCAAAGGCTGTCAACCGCGCCGGTTTAAGCCGTATCTTTTTTGCCAGTTGAAAGAATCGCATATCTTTGGGATTTGAACCTGGCCAGCCACCTTCTATATAGTGAATACCGAGTTCCGCGAGCCTTCGGGCAATGCGAAGTTTTTCCTCTGCAGAAAAGTTGATTTGTTCTCCCTGGGTGCCATCTCTTAGCGTGGTGTCATAGATTAAAACCTGTTGTTCCATTATTATGCTCCCTTTCATACAACAAAAAACCCGCTATCAGGCGGGCCTGATAGCGGGTTTTGAAGTCGTTTTAAAACATCATGCCATTATCAGGCCCGGCAGTTTTAAGCTACCTACCAGGAGGAGGAGCAACAGGGAAGGTATAATTAGCCCTGTTGCCCTGATAATGCCTATAATGTTTTGATGTGTTGAATTCATTTGTTTAGAATATTTTATTGAGATTCGGTACTATGTAAATGAAAAAAAATTGTTTGTCAATAGTTTTTAGTCCCTTTTTTTCATTTTTTCGTTTTTTTACCACTGCAATGGAAACGCGAAAGACGTACCAATCAAGACAAACCTCATATCTCAACAGGCTGTTTGGGCAACAGCCTGTCGATCCTAGACTACATATTCTTGGCCTGGATCTAGAACTATCACCTCAATGTTGGGCGCTTCCTTTTCCATGATTTCAACATAGGATGAGGTGTCTTGTTCCAGAATGGGAAAGGTCTTATAGTGCATGGGGATAACGGTGTTTGCTACCAAGAGCTTGACAGCTACCGATGCCTGCTTCGGATCCATGGTAAATACTCCACCAATAGGCAACAAGGCCAGATCAATGTGGAAGAGTTCGCCGAGGAGCTTCATTGAAGAGAATATGCCGGTATCTCCGGCATGGTAAACGGTATAACCATCTTCCAGGCTTATGAGGTAGCCTGCAGGACTCCCTGTCTGTGAAGAATGAAAGGCCTGGGTCATGGTTATGGCGATACCATCGGAAGAAACGGTGCCACCGATATTCATGCCTGTGCCAAAAACTATCTGAGAGTCTGGTACTCCTGCCTCTTCTTTCAACCTGCCCACGGTCTCGGGCATGCCAATGAGGGTAGCACCGGTGGCCTTTAGAATCTGAGCTGCATCAGCGATGTGATCAAAATGATCATGGGTTACGAGTACGAAATCGGCTTTCGTAATATCTTCTGCCTTGCAGGAGGCTACGGGGTTATCCGTTAACCAGGGATCGATAATGATTATTTTTCCTTTCCCAGATGTAATCTGAAAACCAGCATGCCCAAGCCATTTGATTATTTTATTTGCCATGGTGGTGAACCCCCTTCCGTAATATTACCTTTCCAGACAACAAATAACCTCTCAACGCCGAAAAATTTCGAGGCAAGAAAAGGGAATTGCCATCTTCTTGATTGTTTTGTGCTGTTACCCGCAGAGAGGCCTCGCGCTGAATGTCTCAGCAAAACTGCAAGCAAAATGGGGTCGGGCCTATGTGGTAGGTTGGAGTACAACCAGGGCATCTGCAGCTACGGGGTGGCTGCCGGATATGATAACGGGGTTGATATCTATCTCTTTTATGGTGTCGTTGGTCAGACCGATTTTTCCAACATTGATTAACATCTCTGACAAGATATCCCTGTCAACAGGTTCCATGCCCCTGACAGCATCGAGTATTTTGTGGGCCTTGATTTCACTCATCATTTCGAGGGCATCTCTTTTCTCTAGAGGTGCAAGCCGAAACGACACATCCCTCAAAATCTCGGTGAATATACCCCCGAGACCAAACATGACGCATGGTCCAAACTGGGGATCCCTGATCAACCCGATAACCAATTCCCTTCTTCCCTTTACCATCTCCTGGACGAGGACAGCACCCGTATTGCCATTCATGCCGGATGTAATATCATTGAAGGCATTCAATGCCTCGGTATCATTTCTGACATCTATACGCACGAGTCCTCTTTCTGTCTTGTGACTTATTTCCGGAGAACACCCTTTCATTACCACTGGATAACCGATTTCATGGGCTGCAGGAATAAGATCACTACTGGTTTCAACCATTGTTTCCCGTGTAACCGGGATTTGGTAGGAGGCCAGAACGATCTTGGATTCATACTCCGAAAGCGTGGTT
>JADFWK010000213.1 GCA_015223015.1 Pseudomonadota bacterium | reverse complement strand
TGGGCTGCTGCAGCGGCTATGGAAAACATAACCTTTTTTCCTTCGTCCTATGAAAATATCATCTTCCGGGTGGGAGATAAAAAAGGTCTTCTGACCGCCTGTCACGGAAGCGATCTCTCCGTTCGTGAATCAGGCGAAGCACACGTCTTCCACGAGTGGCTCCTTTTATATATCAAGGAAAACGGAAAGTCGTTCGTGGCTGACATTGGCGGACCTAATGAAGCCTGGTTTTATCCTGTTTATAAATATGAGCTTAATACCGTTCAAAACGGGGACGTTACAAGTGTAACCTGTCAGATATGGTATGCAGACGACAGGGTAGAACCTGATTTCCAGGGAACGAAGGTGAAAACCAGAGCCTATACATATGATCTTTACGTAAACGGGAGCGGAGAAATTACCGGAGGGGAGTGGACAGGAACCAGTATCTACTCCCCTCCGAAATCACTTTTTTTTCCTCTTTTTCCTGAATCCACAAATCCATATATATCTGATACAGATTATCAGACGATTAAAGATATTGCCCTGCACACAGACGATTTTCTGGAAGATGATTCTCCTGTACGCCTCCTGCAGGGGAATTACAATCTGATCCTTTTAAACGAGGATCTTTATACCATCGAGTGCCGGGCTGGTGATACGATATGGCTTGATCTCGCAAAGCTTGACGATTTTCAGGACGGGATACAGGTAAAGATAGAAGATGCAATGGGCAACCCGATCATGGAAGATACTCTGGAGGAGGATATGAGCCTATCCATGCCGGCCGAAAACCCGCCTTACACGCTGTCGTTATTCAGAGAAGATTATGGCGGCGGCGGCATCTACAGTTTGCGGCTCGATCTCAAAAAAGCCTATGAGTTTGTGTGCCCGAACGTACAAAAGGACGGGTGGAACGGCTTTGCTTTGACCAACTCTTCAGATTCCTCCTGCCCTGATATCCATGTTGTGGCCTATAATGAGACCGGCGAGCCCGTGGCGACAGTCATGGAGCCGCTCACCCTGTATCCGGGAGAAAAGAAGACCTTCCTCCTATCTCAACTTTCAATAAGGAGCCATGAGTGGTCCTCTGTTTTTTCTATCAAGATCGTGGCGGATCGGACGCTTTCCGCTTTGTATCTGGGCGGTCTCTCGGAAGAGAACATGTCAGGTCTCGGCAGGAAGAGAAAAGGGCGACGTTTTGTTCTGCCGGACACCTCCAGCATGTATAACGCCGGCAAATACGTTTCGTGGAGCCTTTATAATGGAGATATAAACCCCGTCAGTGTGAACATGCAGATTTATAGCGAAGAAGGGATAATGAGAAAGGAAACATCGTTAGAACTGGCTGAAAACAGCCTGAATCGCTATACCCCTACTAACAACCCATTTAATACCGATTCCGATAACGACTGGATCATGATTGAGACGGACGGGCAAAGGGAGCTTGAAGGGTATATCCGGTGGACGAAGGATGGTTCCGGTGGAGCCGACTCCATGTTTGCGCTTACCTCTATGGGAACCCGGTTCTTTGTTCCCCACGTGGCCCTATCTGACCTGTGGTCTACTGAGGTGACCCTTATCAACCTTTCTGATACGGAAAATAAGATCTCACTCAGCCTGGTGGACGGAGAGGAGATCGAGAGTACCGGTCTTACTCTCTCTCCTTTTGAAAAGAGGTCCGTGATGTCGTCGGAACTCTTTCCGGGTCTTGGATATGAGATTTTGAACCAGTCGGCTCTGATTATAACTTCACTGTATGATACCACCGGCTATTTCTCTTATAAAACAGGAGGCAGCAGTGCTTACTACATTCTTGCAACTGATGAGCAGACCGGAATCGACCTGATGGTACCGCATATTGCTTCGGACGACTACTGGTGGACAGGAGTAGCCATATTTAATTCCACGGATCAGGATATGGATGTTGAACTCATTCCTTACAACTATGAAGGCGTGCCGATTACTCAAGGAAACCAGCAGTTGACCCTGGCTGGACACAAAAAGAGAACATTTACGATCCGGGATTTGTTTAGCTCCTCGCCGGCCGGAGAAATATCGTGGGTAAAGATCCGGCCGGCAGCGGATGGACTTTGCGGTCTTTTTCTTTATGGAGATATAGATGTTAATCTACTCAGCGGTTCGGAATTGTACAATGTTGAGACTGATTAAGAATATGGGAGAAAACTATGCATAGAATCATCACATTTTTGGTTGCTCTGATACTTTTGTCTTCCGGTATTCCGGTTCTGGCTGACGATACCGCTCCGGATCTTGTGATCCTTTATACAGGAGATGTAAGAGGGAGCATAAAATGCACCGGCTGAGGAAGTAGCGCCCTTGGTGGTCTGGCCCGGCGGGCCAGTTTGATTCAAGATCTCAAAGAGGAGTACAGGAATGTTCTTCTCCTTGATGTGGGCGACTTTTTTTGGCCAAGAAAATTAGGCGAGCTGAGGACCAAAACAACCGCAAAGGCCATGAAAATGATGGAGTATGATGCTCTTAATGTGGCTGACGGAGAACTTTCCTTTGGAATCGATTTTCTCAAGGGAGTTGATGCAAAAGTTAGGCGGTCTTTTGTAAACTCCAATATCTCAGGCAGGGAAGATTTTCCGTGGCAATCCTGTTTGATAAAGACATACAACGGATTGAGAGTGGCTATTCTTGGGGTTGTTTCTCCGGATCTGGTAAACCATACTCGTATGAGAGAAGATGGCATGTTGATTGAGGATCCCGAGGTCTCCTTGAGACGAATGTTATCTGATGTCAGGGAAAAGACCGATCTGGTGGTATTAATGTCTCACCTGGGCTGGGAGCCGACCAGGACTCTCATTGACAGGGTATCGGGAATCGATATTGCAATTGTCGGTCATGCCACTTATCCAACATTAGATCCTGAAAAGGTCGGTAAAGCTATCCTGCTTAAGAACAGCAGGGGTGGAAAGCATCTTGGTGTTGTGAAACTATGGCTGGATGATTCAAAGAAGATCCGAAAATTTAAAAGTGCCCTGGAGGAGCTGTCGTCCGACATTCATATTTATCCTGAATATACACTCCCTGAAACTGAGTTTGACACAAAGAAGAGAGAATTGAACCAAAAAAAAAAGCAGGTACGGAAAAAAGAGCAGATGATGGAGAAGTTTAAGGATTGGACCAAACTCAGTCCGGAGGAATTTATTGAAATGATGAAGCGGGAAAAAGAGGCCACTGATGACAAATAGCAGTCGATATATTGGTTTTATGCTGGGAATTGCCCTCCTTGTGAACGGGTGCGCACATTTTATTACCAGGACAGGGAGTGAAGCAGCCCTGAGAGATCTTGTATCAAAGGAATGGCAGGCCAAGACAGATAAGGAGTGGGGAACGGTTTACGATCTTACCTCATCCAAATTTAGAAAGAGTATAAAAAGAGACCAATTTCTCCGGGGATGCAGCCTGGATGTGAAGGGTTTTACCATTGCAAACCTGAAGATATCGCCGGATAAGAAGCGGGCAACCGTGACGGTTAGTTTTGATATTCAGCAGATGGGACATCTTTTCAAGGGGATGCAGCTTAAGGAGACCTGGCTGCTTGAAGCCGGCAGGTGGTATCTGGACATGCCGGTAAAAACCAGGTCACCCTTTGAGAAGCAATTAAAAATGAGCGATTAGCCATTAGCTTTTAGCTTTTAGCTATTAGTCAAACTATATCAAGATGTTATTAAATAATAACATTTTTCCATAAGAGCCAACGGCTAATTGCTAACAGCTAATCGCTTAACGTAGGTTAAGGCGAGATCTGGCTAACTTTCTCCTGAAGTTTTTTCATAAAAACCGGGCTTACTTTCTTGCCGGACTTGATGGCTTTTTGTGCGTAATCCATGGCCTTTTTGTATTCGTTCTGATCCCTGTAAACCAGGGCAAGGCCGAATAAAGCCTCCCCGAGGTCAGGTTTAATCGACAGGGCTCTGGTAAAGGCGTTGGTGGCCAGGATAAGTTCTTTCTTTTGATGATAAGCCAGTCCGAGATTGGTGTGGGCCTCTGCATAATCAGGCTTGAT
>JADFWK010000029.1 GCA_015223015.1 Pseudomonadota bacterium | reverse complement strand
GTACTCAGTGTGGATGATGAAGATCACATAAGGGAATTTGTCTCTACCGTGCTGGAGGAAAACGGCTATACGCCCATACAGGCAACAAACGGCGAAGAAGCCATGGATATAATAAGACAGCAGAAACCGGACTTAATCATCATGGATATCTTGATGCCAAAGGAGAGCGGGATCAGGCTGTATCGTGAACTGAAGATCTCTGAGTCTCTAAAAGATATTCCTGTGATTATGTATTCCGGAGTAGCCAAAAGAACCGCCCTGCGCGCGCAGGCGGCCCAGACAGAATCTGGTGGTGAAACCGTACCCGACCCGGATGCCTACCTGGAAAAGCCGGTGACAGCTAAGCACCTGGCATCCACCATAAAAAAGGTCCTGGGTTAACGTTTATTTTGTCGATTCGGCAACAGCCACGGAGTAGGTCAGTGATGGGAGTTGGAAAATTACTGTATGTCACGAAGGCCAGAGAACCAAGCTTTTCTGAAATTGAGCGCCTGTTGGCTCTTCGCACGCTCGGGCTTGAGGAAGTCGTCTTTTTGCATGCAACCAAAGTGGCAGGCTGGGAAACAAGGATGGCTGAATACGGCATAAACTCCAGGACCTTTGTGGTTGAAGGGCATATGGTGCGTAGTATCTTGGATCTAGCCCACAGAGAAGGGGTTTCACTGATTGCAGCCAGCCTCAAGTGCGATATAGGTGGCCGGGTCCGCAGGTCTCTGACAAAGGATTTGCTCAGATCATCCCGTGTACCTGTGATCATCTTGCCCGAAAATGTGGAAACGTCAGGGTCCGCACAAGAGGGTATGTTTACACATGTCATATTTGCTGATGACTGGTCGGCTGCCTCTGAAAAGGCCCGCAGTTATCTGCTAGACTTTAAAGAGATCATCAAGGAACTGGAGATCGTCTATGTCTTAGACAGAAAGCTATCTGTAAGAGACATGGGAAATCTCAAAGAGAAGCTTTCACAAACACGGAAGATATTTTTGGATCAAGGTATAGATGCCGAAGCCCACGTCTATGCGGGTGAGCCGGCTGCCGAGGTCATGCTGGCGGCCAGGGATTATGGTGCCACCTGTATCGTCATGGGGACCACTGGCAAGTCGCCCCTGAAAGAGCTTTTATCCAGAAGTTATTCCTATCGGGTGGCAGGAGCATCGGTGGTGCCCACGCTGGTCATCCCTTGATTGCCGGGAGGCATTTCTGAGAGGAGGGCGAAGATGGAAGTGACCTTATTGCTGGAGGCGACAGAGAACGCTTTCAGGATTATGGAAAAGGCCAGGGCACATGCTCTGGGTGTATTAGATACGGCCGTGCAGTTTACGGGAGAGCAGACCCGATTTATGGAAGAAAAGAGGTGGCAGGTCCTCTTTGCCGGGGCCCAAAGAAGAAAAACACGATTTCAGAATTTTGTTGGAACAGCCCTCATCCTCTTTGCCTTCTGGATGTTGCTCTCAGGACATTTTGATCCCTTCCACCTCACCCTTGGGGCTATTTGTTGTATCATAACAGCCTACTTGTTCCATGATCTGTTGTTCGCCAACGTGAGGGTCGGAGATATGCGCGTGGTTGCATTAAGGTTTCTTTGCTACATTCCGTGGCTCATTCAACAAATTGTGTTGTCCAATCTTCACGTGGCTTCTGTGGTCTTGCGCCGCAAGATGCCGATAAATCCTCAGATCATAACCTTCAAGACGAAACTTGAGACGGATATTTCCAGCATCACCCTGGCAAATTCCATTACCCTTACGCCAGGGACCATCACCATGGATATCAGGGACGGAGTGTATTATGTACACGCTCTGGACCAAAAAGTTGCCGATGATCTGAACGCCGGTGAGATGGAGGACAGAGTCGCCCATATATTTATGGAGGCGGATCATTTGTACGTTGAGGACGTCCTGGATGCAGCCCGTATATATGACGCACTACGTGTATGAGTATCCACACGCCGCGTAACTCGTTATTAACAGGGGGGAGATGGCATGATACGCGATAGCCAAGATGTCATTGTGAAGACACTCTCCAGGTTACTGGTGCCCTTTATGGTGATTTATGCCCTGTATGTGATCATGCATGGACATCACAGCCCGGGGGGCGGTTTTCAGGGTGGTGTGATTTTGGCGGCCGGTTTTGTTTTGCTGGTTGTCAGCCACGGCCTGGAGCAAACCAGGAAGCGCTTGTCGGAAAAGGCCGCAGGAGTCCTCAGTAGCATCGGGGTCTTTATCTATGCTGGTATTGGGGCCCTTTGCCTGATCCTGGGTGGAAATTATCTCGATTATGGCAAACTGAGCAAGCTTCTTCCGGTTGTCCCGGCCGAGGCAAGGTCACTGGGAATCTTAGGTGTTGAGATTGGCGTGGCCCTGGCGGTCATGGCAGTCATGTTCACCATTTTTCTTGTCATATTCACCGTGGGGGAATTCCAGGAAGATGATAGGAGCGAGAAATGAACGATTTTTTCTTGATTTTGAGTGTGGGGATGTGCGTCCTGGTGTTATTTTGTCTGTATCGAGGAACCTTCGGGCCGGGAGTTCTGAACAGGGCCGCCGGTATCTCTGCCATCGGCACCAAGACCTTGATTATCTTACTCCTCATGGGCGTTATCTATGACAGGATAGACATGTTTATCGACATCAGTATAGCGTACGCCCTGTTAAATTTTATAGGGACCGTGGTTCTGGCAAAATATATTGAGACGACAGGAGAGGCGTGATGCTAGTCAAAGACGTTATATGCATATTATTTATGTTGGGCAGTTTCTTCTTATTCACTACAGCCACTTTGGGCCTGCTCCGTTTGCCTGATTTCTTTACAAGGCTCCATGCTACCGGCAAGGGAGATACCCTGGCGGCCCTTTGGTCGCTTGCGGGGCTTGCCGTATACCACGGATTTACACTCACCAGCGCAAAGATCCTCTTTATTGCGGTGTTTTTGTTTCTGGCACAACCTACGGCCACCCACGCTATTTCAAGGGCGGCCTTCAGGTGCAAGGTCCAGCCGTGGACCCTGGCAAAAGGAGGCGAAAAATGATTCTACCCTTGGATTTCATCTTAATTCTCTTTGTATTCATATGCGCCGTGGCAGCCATTACCATAAAAGATCTTTTGAGCGCAGTCGTCATTCTTGGCGCCTATAGCTTCCTGATGTGCCTCCTCTGGACCGAAATGGCTGCCATTGATGTGGCCTTTACAGAGGCTTCTGTGAGTGCAAGCATCGGGACGGTGCTCATGATTGGGTGTGTGGCTAAGACGAAAAGGAGGTCAAAAGATTGAAAATCTTAAGCCTTATAACGGCGGTGCTTGTAGGAGCTGTACTTATCTATGGGACGCTCGACATGCCCAAGTGGGGTGATCCCCATTCCCCTGCCAATACGCATGTGTCGCCCTATTACCTTCACCACAGCCTGGAACACACGGCAACTCCCAATGTGGTGACCTCGGTCCTGGCTGACTACAGGGGTTATGACACTCTGGGGGAGACTACCGTCATCTTCACAGCCGGTATGGCATGCATACTATTATTGAGAGCAGGACGGAAAAGACGGGGGAAGGGTGATGTTTGAATTCATCGTTGGCCATTACAACTATTGGATGTACGTAGGTCTGATGATGATAGGCTTCTATGCCATGATGGCAAAGAGGAATTTGATCAAGAAGATCATCGGCATGAACATATTTCAGTCTGCCATCATATTGTTCTATATCTCAACGTCTGTCAAGAAAGGTGACGTCACGGTCCCCATTCTGGAGCATGCCCACGACGGTCACGGTGCGCATGCCGTTGATATCATGCATTACGCCAACCCGTTGCCCCATGTACTCATGCTCACAGCCATTGTGGTCATGGTGGCTACCCTGGGCGTGGCCGTGGCGGTTACCATCATGGTTTACAGGAGATATCAAACATTAGAGGAAGATGAAATC
>JADFWK010000212.1 GCA_015223015.1 Pseudomonadota bacterium | reverse complement strand
TTGGCCTATAAGTATAGCAGTTGACTTTTTGGCCTCCTGGGACGACCAAGGTTCAATCACTTTGGCGGGTATTGGCACGGTTGCCTTAGAGGCAGAGGCAAAAACTCGTGAACTGGATCTCGGCGTGCGGAAAATTTGGGACTATTCTCCCAATATGCATCCCTATTTCGGTGGGGGCATAGGGCTGGTTTGGGCCGAATTGGAAGGAAGAACAACCGGAAATAGGGTCTCTGATGATGATAGCGGAATTGGATTATGGATTGGAGCAGGCATATACTGGACTCTCTACAATCACTTCAACCTCGGATTTGACTTTAGATGGTCTAAGGCTGAGGTCACCCTGCACGGTGTAGATCAGGACGCAGGAGGTTACCACGCTGGGGTGTTACTGGGGTATCATTGGTAATTAGGTTTTTTGAAAAACTATGTCCGGTAGCTAGGGCAGAGCTGGGAGTGGCTCTGCCTTTTCTAGTAACAGTATTTGGGAGATTGTCCCAGAGGAGTGTGTAGATCTGTGGAAGCATTGAGCCTGAAAGGAAAAGACATATATTATTGGGAATTTGAATGCAATGGATTAACAGTGCACGTGGCATCGTCACGTATTGGCGCGGTCAGGGTGAGTATAGGCTTTACCAGGCAAGAGGATTTTGTTTCTGAAATCAAGGTCCTAGCCCCGGCAGTCAAATTTTTTGAGGATTTCAAACCGAATGAGGCGCTGATTAGCACCCTGGAGGCTTACTTCAAGGGAGGTAAACCGCCCATGAATTTGCCTTGGGATATTGATGCTACTGCTTTTAGGAACAAAGTCTGGAAGAGCGTGCGCACAATTCCCTATGGTGAGACAAGAACGTATAAGGATATTGCGGCCATGGTGGGTACCCCAAAGGGTGCACGGGCTGTGGGGCAGGCCTTAAATAAGAACCCTCTTCTTATCCTTATCCCGTGCCACCGGGTAGTTGCTGCTGATGGCTTAGGCGGGTTTGGTTCAGGCATTGAGCTGAAAAAGTACTTGCTGAGTGTTGAGCAGGGTTAACCCTTGTGCAAAGCCCTACCAATCTAAGAAATGAGTTGTTCTTTTAGCAAAAACAGTGTAATGAAAAAAAATTTACAAGAAATGGAAACCCCCCCTGCCATCTCCTGGAGCTAAGGCGACTTGTGGGCGGGCCACATTTTGTCAAAATAGGGTTATTCAAAGGTCTCAGGACGAGAATCGCAACGCATGCTTAACCGTCTTTTGATCTAATATACGGGAGAATTCAGTATGCAACCTAAAACAGCTTACATCTTTCCTGGTCAGGGATCTCAATATTTGGGAATGGGCCAGGAATTATATGACAACTTTGAGATTGCTGCCTTTGTGTTTTATCGGGCTAACAGGGTACTTGAGAAGGAATTTGAAAAGATCATATTTGGTAAGATACCGGACAAGCTGGCTAACCGGGTTAAGGTTCTGAAAACGCACCTGGATAAGCAAGTTCAGATTGCAACTTACATTACCTCCTGGGCCGCCTATTCGACGTTTCGGGAAAGATTGAAGGATGAGAAACTGAGTCTCGATGCTGAGCTGATGGCTGGACATAGTTTTGGGGAATACACAGCTCTTACAGCGGCGGAGGCCATCAATTACGATAGTGGCCTCCAGTTGGTCAATCAACGTGAACACATTATGATCTCTTGCGCCAAAGATATCGATGGCGGCCTGGTGGCTGTTATCAACAAAGATAGGCCTATAACCCAAGAGGATGTCAAAGGCATCGCCTACTATGGTGGAAGAGAGGTTCTCTATATAGCGCTTTATAACTCCTCAATTCAAAATGTCTTTGGAGGAGTCAGCAAGAACCTTGGTGCAGCTAAGCAACTTCTCAAGGAATCAGAGTTTCGGGTTATAGATCTGCCGGTCTTGGGTCCATGGCATACCCCTCTTATGGATGCTGCCAGTGAACAGTTGCATAGTTATATCGAGGAACAGCAGATTCCTTTTAAAGAGGCTCAAGTGCGTATAGTATCAAATACGCTGACAGACGATGATATCGATCCAAAAATCATTACCCAGCCGGATGATATCAAGAAGGAACTTATTAACCAGCTGAATCATCCTGTTTTGTGGTCCCAGACGATTAAGAAGGTTGTTGAGGAATTCAGGACAAAACGAATAATCATCTTCGGTCCAGGTAAGATAACCCAAAAGATAATAGACGATGAGTATCCTGACGTGAAAGTCTGCAGAGTGGAGGACTTACAAACCTTGGAAGAAACAATTGAGGAGATAAAACACCCTGGAAAGAAGATAGAAAAAATCCCCGAAGGTGAAGAACCTTCCGGGGAATGAATACAAGAAAGGTTTTTTTATGTCCTCTGCTTTGACGGTAGTTCGCTTGATCCTATCTTCTTGTTGAAGAGTTGCTCAAGGGCAATTTCATAATCCCGTGATCCTGGTATAAGTGATTTGTTATGGGAGAGTTGTTTAATAATCTCTTGCTCAGCCCTTTCAAATTTTTCATTTGTCTGAGTGATAATCTTGTCTATTAGCGTATAAATTTCCAGGTCGGTTCCATACACTTCTATTACGTTGGGATCATCGATTATTACTTCCAAGATATATTGTGTGAGGTAGAGGGCGTATGGATTTGGGCGAGGAACGATAGTTCTTATGGGGGCGATAAAGTACTTGAAGTCAAACTCATTACTTCTATAGGCCTTATTAAGTCCCTGCATAACAAGACCGGAAACCGCTTGCGGGTTTTCTGTCTCGATTATTTTGTTGAGGAGCAAGTCCTGGGTTAGTTTACTGTGAATCTCTGATAGCTTAAATTTGAAAAATCGATCTCTCCTGAAGGATTCTCTTTTTTCCTTTCTTTCTAGCCTGTTAATTAATTTGTCGTGGACCCTCCCACTGTATCTGTATTTCATTGTTTGAGTCCTGCTTTAGGCTTTTTTAGACATACAGAGGATTTGACCACCCAATCTGGTAATGATAGTAGTCCCTTTAATAAGGTTCTACTCCCCTCAGGCTCACGTTATAGTGAAACCTAACCTATAGATTTTTAAGCTTCTTGCAGAGTATGGGTGTCTTTTTTTCGGATTATGCCCCACAAAGTTTAGATTAGTGGGCGTTTCAAAATGGTTTATATAGATGGAGCCCATGATTCTAAGGCTTGGGGCGCAATCAACCATTTTGAATCGACCCAGTAAGGGGCCATGTTATAGGGCATAACCAAAAAAAAGACACCCATACTCTGGACTTTGATGTTACCCTGTTACTCCCCTTTATCAGCAACTTTTGTGGAATCCTTTTTGCTATCATCCTTTGTTGTTTTCTCTTTCTGTTCCGTTTTTGCCGGCTTATGGGCAGATGACTTTGATGCGTAATCAGTCACATACCAACCCGACCCTTTCAAATGGAATGTGTTTTGGGAAATAATTTTCCCAACTGGTCCGCCGCACAATTCACATGTATTCAAAGGTGAATCAGAGAATTTTTGCCACGCCTCGCTTATGTGGCCACATTTACTACATTTATATTCATAAATCGGCATCTATTGCCCTCCACATACCAAAAAAAATATTGCTCAAACCATGCATACATCTACATTCATTCCTTCAGGATTATAGGAATCCAAAATATATGATAGGTTTGACAAAGGTAGATCTTTTAAAATTTCGTAGGTTGTTTGGTGTACGATGTTCTCTTCTTTTTTTCTGCTCGTCTCCTCCTGAGTGTCGAATCTTATTTGAAATTTGCAAAACCTAACAATGTGCACGAGCTCGTGGGTTAGTATATAAGCTAAAAGAGGAAGCAGTCCGAGCTGCCTGTCTCGTTGAAGGGCCTTTAAAATTTGATGATCTTGCATGCAGATCAAGTAAAACTCACGTCTCTTATGAGGTGGTTCTATATCTTCATTCCCACCTGGCGCATACTTTTTTAGCAAGGCAAACGCATTATCTCTAATATCTTCTCCAAATAGATTGCTGAGGGTCCTGACATCGAAAGGATGTTGTCTCCACTGTGAAAGAGACAATTTGAAATGATTGCTGGTCATATCTTCAGCGATATCTAATGCCTCACCGAGGTCGTATAATTGTTTGGTATTAAAAGTTTGCAGGCCCATAAAAATCAGTTAAAAGTTAATGCAGTATTTCAATATGTCAATACTATGTGAGGACATGATTTGGTGGCGGTGCAGGGATTTGAACCCCGGACACTACGGATATGAGCCGTATGCTCTGACCACCTGAGCTACACCGCCAAATCTTCCTTATTATCCTAAAAAATGCATTTTTGTCAATTGAATAATGCTCCTAAACAGGATAACGTCAAACTCCAGGGTATGGGT
>JADFWK010000211.1 GCA_015223015.1 Pseudomonadota bacterium | reverse complement strand
TAGGGTTTCTTAATGTATGATCTCGCGCCCAATCTTTGAGCCTCTCTCACCCGTTCTGTTTCAGAAAACCCGCTCACGATTATCGCTTTCTGTCCGGGATGGAGTTGGAGAATTCTTTTATAGGTGTCAAGTCCATCAATTTCGGGATCCATTATCATATCCAGCACCAAAAGATCTGCTGAGTTATCTCTCATATGGTCAACTGCTTGTAGACCGCTTGAAAATGAGGTCACAGAGTAGCCCAGTTCATGGAGCATTCCAGATGCGATTTCCCGCTGTTCTTTCACATCATCCACAACGATTATTGCGGCTCCATTGCCGCGGTAATCTTCAATGGATACAAGGGATTGACTCTTGATGAGCTTTTGTCTCGTTATCGGGAAATAGAGAGTAAAAGTGGTTCCTTTTCCTTCACTGCTTTGAACATCGATGAATCCTTTATGGTCTTTTACCGTTCCCCACACCACAGCCATGCCCAACCCTGTTCCGCTTCTCCCCATTACCTTTTTCGTATAGAAGGGCTCAAAGATCTTTTCTATATCCAGCGAGGGAATGCCGACCCCTGTGTCAGAAACCTTAAGTATAGCATAATCACCCTCTTCTATGGTTTCAAAGCCTTTGATATGGTTTTTGATGGATCGGTTTTCTGTGGATATGCAAATTGTTCCACCATCGTTCATGGCCTCAACCGCATTAGACACTAGATTCATAATGGTTTTGGATAGGTGAACTGGTGATCCCAAAACAGGGAGCAGATTTGGTTCAAGATTGGCATCTGCGCGAACGTTAGGATGGTAGAGTTTCAACTTTTCATACTCTGGGCTCTTGAGATATTCGGTAATAGTTTGATTCATATTTACCACTTCTTCAGTGGCAACCCCTCTGCGAGCAAGCGTTAACAGATCTTGCACGATGGCAGCTGCCTTTTGCCCAGATTGTTGCATGGTCAAAAGGGGCTTTCGGAGAGGGCTGTTTTCAGGGAGTTGCAGCATGAGCAACTCAGGGTAACCAACGATTCCACCGAGGACATTGTTTAGGTCATGAGCAACCCCTCCTGCAAGGGTACCGATAGCCTCCATCTTTCGAGCTCGTTGGAGCCGAGCCTCAAGGCTGAGTTTTTCCTCTTCAGCCCGCTTAAGACTTGAAATGTCGCGATTATAAATCACCGAGCCAACGAATTCGTTTTTTTCATTGTAAATCGCCTTTTCTTTTCTCCATACAGGGATGGCAGAACCATCACTACAAAGGAGTTCGATCTCTCCCTCCACATATCCGGTCTCTTTCAAGGTTTGAAACTTTTGTTCAAAGAATGACTTCATGCTATCCGAAAAAAAATCGGTTGTGTGATTCCCAACTATCTCCTCTTTCTTATGCCCGAGCAACACCTGGTGTGTTTTATTACAATCTACGACATTTCCGCGAACATCCAGTACTTCCACACCGTCGGGAGCGGCCTCAAATAATGTACGATAGTTCTCTTTTTTCTCTAGATTCTTGGTTATTTCCCGAATCATTTTATACAATTCAAAACTCTCCAAGGCATTGGAGCTATTTAACAAAATAATGGATAAGAGCGAGAGGGCTGTATCAGGGATATTTGTTTCCCTTTTTTCAAGTAACCCAACAAACATACCCCTCACTCTGGAACTCGTGGCCATAACATGGAGCACTAACTGTCTTTGGTAATTCTTTGAGGAGACCATAACCGGTCTTCTTTCCCTGAGAGTCCATGCAAATGTTCCATTATCGATGAGAAAGTCCACTTCATTTTTCAAAAACTCTTTGTCGCTCTCAGGCTGGCAGCTAGCAAGGAAAAATTCATGGTCCGCCTCATCCACCAAAAGGAATGCCAATGTTTGGAAAGGAATCAGGCGTTGTACACGAGATCTTGTTTCATCTAAAATAAGAGAAGGTTCTTGGAGCTTGTTGATGCTGGTCTGAAAATCTCCAAGGGAAGCAGCCATCTCCAGGGTGTCGAGGGTAAAACGATTGAGCTCCTCCAGGTATTCGATGCGCTCTTCTAAATACTTTATGTGGTCTTTCGCTTCAGGTTTATTGTTCATTTTAAAAGAGTAGCTGAATGATTTCCTCGATCTGACGATCTGTTTGCCTTATGGTTGAAGACAGAATATTGGACGAAAGGCCAATACACTCCCAGGCATCTGGACTCAGAGGAGGAACGAATCTCTCTCCACTTGAGCCTCTGCCCAGTGCATTGGTCATGATATCTGCCAGATGTACTATAGCTGGTTCCAATGGATCTTTGGATCTGTGAGGCGAGTGGTGGTGTCTGACGCTGTTTTCCAAAGAGATTGGCAACTTCCATTTTTTTAAGAGGAGCCCACCTATTTTCGAATGATCAAAGCCCATGACCTCGTATTCTGCCTTATACAGCAGGGTATTGCCATATTTTGCGCTCAAAAGGGCGTTTTTAGCATGAAGGGGTGCATTGCTATATAAAAGCAGCCGCCCAATATCATGAAGGAGCCCGGCTACGAACAGGCGTTCAGTGTTCTGAATCTTTTTATACCCAGCGATAATTCGGGCATTGATTCCACAAGCAAGGCTATGCTCCCAGAATGATTTCATGTCAATGAGATGGGAAGGGATTCTTTTGAACACCCTGATGATATTCATCCCCAGGGCCAGAGTGCTAAGCTGCATGGTCCCTATGATGGTTACGGCTCGAGATAAGGTGTCTATTTTCGATGGAAAACCATAAAACGTGCTGTTAACAATTTTCAAGAGCCGCGCAGAGAGGCTGGTATCTTTGCTGATTACTTTAGCAATATCACGGGCTGAACTATTTGGTCTATTGATGGCCTCGCTGATCTGCAGGTATATGGTTGGTAAGGATGGAAGTTTGATATCATTCCTGATCAGTTCGTGGGGATCAATGGTGGTTGCCACATCGTTCGAGAGCCTGTTTGAATATATCTGTTTTTTGCCCGTATCATGGGGTCCAAGATCTTCTCTGAGAGTTATACCGGATCTTCCTTTTGCCTTTCGCAGACAACAGAGCCGATATAGTTCTCGAACAGGGGGATGATCCAGGTCAGCATGCTGAAAACGTTCACCTGTCAGGTTTTTCACCTCTTCGATGACTACCGGATCTAATTGGGCTATTGTATTTTCTTCTACATCTTTTCGTGAAACTTTTCTAATGTTGGCTTCGATAACTCCCCACATTTTGAGGATTCGAAGATGTTTTGGGCTCAGTTTTGTTCCTTTGGCGAGAACAAAGCGGCCATCGAGGTTTCTTAGGTCCTCTGCCAGCACCATCTCAGGCTTTAGTTCAGCAACATTGATAATGCCCATGATTTCCGGAAAATGTCTTGCTTAGGTGTCAAAAAGAAAAGAGACCAATTGTTCCTACCCATTTGGTTCTATCGGCTAATTAACGAGAATTCTTTAGGATTTAAAGGGTTCCATGAGGTAAGCATTTCGTCTGAAGACCTAAGGGATGAAGTTGCCCGCTCTTGATGGACATGGCCCAAAGGCCTCACTTTTCGCAGATGCACAAGGGGGTAAATCTGCACTCAACTCTCTGTGCCTCTGCCTGCCCTGTGGAGGGCGAAGCATCTTCCTCTGGGGTAGTGAGAAAAGGTATACCCGCAGCCCTGGACTCCCCACCAGTACTTTTCGGAGCCAAGTGAATAGGTGTGAAAGATTCTTGCTATTCAAGATATGTTTTTTATGCTAGCTAATTAGGAGCAGACGTGACGCAGAGAGCATGGGATACAGTTGGAAGCCCCAAAAATGTACTACACTATTACTGCTCAGCCATAGGACTGTGATATGAGTGAAATGAAATCCATATTAGGCCCAATGCGTATCCCTTTTTTAGTACTAACTCCTGCTTGTGTGTTGCTTGGCTTTGGTAGTGCCATGTGGCGATCTGAAAGTGTAAGCTTCTTCTACCTTGCTTTAGCGTTTATTGGCGCCCTTTCCGCGCATATAAGTGTGAATGCTTTTAATGAATATTTTGATTTCAAGAGTGGTTTAGACTTTGAAACAAAACGGACCCCGTTCAGTGGTGGGAGTGGTACCTTACCCAAGAGACCTGAAAAGGCATCCAATGCCTTGAATACGGGGTTGGTTACATTTGCTATCACAGCGGTCATAGGGGTATACTTTTTGTATGTCAGAGGCTTATCCCTCTTACCCTTGGGCCTTGTCGGCCTCTTCATTGTATTTACCTATACTATCTGGCTTACTCGTCATCCGCTGCTGAGCCTCATTGCTCCAGGACTAGGGTTTGGTCCGCTAATGGTAATAGGCACGGATTTTGTGCTTACCGGTGGATACTCATGGACTGCGTTCGTTTCATCGCTTGTCCCCTTTTTTCTGGTCAGTGACCTGTTGCTTCTGAATCAGTTTCCCGATATTGATGCGGATCGAACCGCAGGAAGAAGGAACTTCCCGATTGTTGTGGGCAAGCAAATCAGTGCCCTTATCTATGGGGCATTTCTTTTATGCGCCTATTTGTCTGTCATCATGGGGGTCTATTGTGGATATTTGCCCAGGAATTGTCTTATTGGGCTTGCCTCAATGGTTATTGCCGTTCCTACCTTTTTTGGTGTATTTCGATATGCAGGAGATATTGAAAGGCTTATGCCCTACATGGGGTTAAATGTAATTGTGGTGATTGCGACCCCTGTATTGGTTGCAGCCGGTTTTCTGGTGACGTAGCTGTTGATACAGTGCTGTGAGAATTTTTTCACTGATGGTCATGTTGATTCAAGGCTTGCCACACGTCCTGTGGGCCATAATCCAAAAAAAAGACACCCATACCCTGGATTTTGACGTTACCCTGTCCTGTGGGCGTAGATTCTTTACTACCAGCTCTGGGAATGGTATATAGGGGCTACCCTGGCCGAGTCGAGCACTGTAGTTGACCCGTTCAGTGCGCGGCACCGACCTTTACTACGACGAGTCGATACAAATCAGGAAATAAAGGGTTGCTCCTGTGATGTTTGGCAATGTGAGATGGAGAACCAATAGACCAATATTCCGATATGATAGCTGGTCTAATTGTCGATGTATTCGTAAAAAGTCGATTTTGTTCACAAAACACTTTTTACGAGTTTGTCAATTGTTGATGCATTCGTAAAAAGTCCAATATGCCTGTTAATTGTCATTCCTGCGAAAGCAGGAATCCAGTTATTTCAACTTATTAT
>JADFWK010000210.1 GCA_015223015.1 Pseudomonadota bacterium | reverse complement strand
GCTCCATCTATATAAACCATTTTGAAACGCCCACTGATCTAAACTATGTGGGGCATAACCAAAAAAAAGACACCCATACCCTGGACTTTGACGTTACTCTGTAACCAATAGTCACTCTATTGAAATCCCATACCGTTAACTGCTATCTTTCCGGTTTTTTGGTCTACATTGAACTTGACCGGAGCAAATTGCTCTATTACCCACACATTTGTCAGGAGATGGTCAGTTATGGTTTCGGTTACGAGGGTTGAGCGCCCCTGCGCCAGGGCCATATAGAGGACAAGCTGGTCAGCCAGGTGCACGTCAATAACACCCTTTGAATCCAAGAAGCCTAAGAACTCATTGCAGGCATCGTCAGCCACTGCTTCGGCCCTTTTTCCCTTTCTCCCCAGTGAAGTAAACCCTCCTGTACTCCCTTCAAATTGAGCAGCAAGGAAAAGGACGGTTCCTTGACCACGAGATGGGGCATCCTCAATTCGGATACAGGGGCTAAGGCCTAAATGGTCAATTCTTCCTAAGGCGTGGTCCCGCTGTCGCTCGGCTATACTCAACGGGAGACTGGAAACAGCGGAAAGTATATGAAGATCGAAGAGCTTACCCCGATCGGAGAGGTGAATTGCGGTTAGGCCCTGTGTATTGTCTATTTTGGATATCACGCTCCCACCTCCCTTTGGATACCACCCCCATTGCTCAATCTCGAAAGAAACCACTCCACCCATCTTTTTGAGAATAGGTGCAAAGATTGCCTCAAGGTAGTGAAACGAAGGGCTCCAGGGGACATGGGTACCCCCGGTGACCTTGATTTGGGAGGGGGTCTTTCCAAAAAGTAAAACAGGGATAATAGCCTGCAGCACTAATCCGGTTGAGCCTGCAGTGCCGATCTGAAAAGAGTAATTTCCTCCTGTTATTGTTCCAGGCTCAAATACGAGCTCGCAAGAGTCGACTGTGGCACCTTCTACCCTGGCTCCGGTAATTTTTGCCAGCGCATGTACACCTGTCAGGTGTTGAGGCCTGAGTCCTGGGTTTTTTCTATTACCTCTGATGTGATGAATATGCAGAGGAACAGCAAAGAGCGCGGAAAGGGTGAGGGCAGTTCTGAGGATCTGGCCACCGCCCTCGCCATACCTGCCATCTATGGTGACCGCTTTGCCCTGTTTCATTCGAAAACCGCCATGACCTCCTTAGAAGTTGAATGATCACCCCATACTATTTCATACCAAGACAGGCTGTTGCCTAAACAGCCATTTTAATCCATTTGTAGATACCATTCTAATGAAAAATGGCGAAAGGTCAATTTTCTGTTTTCTCTTGCAAATGCGCACATAAATTCTTAGAAATGAGTTGAACAAAGATGGTTACCCATATTCGATTACGGGAGTTAACAGGCCATGTATAAGGTTGCCATAGTAGGTGCCGGGGTTGGTGGGTCTTATCTGTCTTATCTTCTAGCAAGGAATGGTGTAGATACCGTAGTCTTTGATTTTAGGGCTCCCCATGACAAACTGTGCGCCGGTGGGATAAGCTATAAGGCCATGGCAAAATTCCCTGTGCTTGAAGAACTTCCCTGTCCTCGAAAGGTTGTCTGGAAATCGGCTATCATTTCCCCAAATGACCGGATGACTGTGATGGATCTTGAAAAACCGTTAACAATATTCAAGCGGAGGGATCTGGACTCTGCTCTGCTCAGAAAGGCACAGGAGTCAGGTGCTCATTTCAGGAAAGAACGAGTCCGATCATTTGCTCTAGAGGGGGACCGCTGGAGAATCTTTACAGAAGCCGGTGAATACAGGGCGGAGAATCTGGTTGGTGCCGACGGTGCCCTGAGCAGAACGAGAAAAAAATTGCAATCGCCTTTAGACAAGGGAGAGTACTTCTTTGCCTTTCAGTGTTTCCTGGGTGTGCAAAGGGATTTTGTGGCCTTCAAATTTTTTCCTGATCTTGAGGGATATCTGTGGGCATTTCCCAGAGTTGATAGCTTGGCCGTTGGTATCGTCGCCAAAGAATGCACCAGGGAAAAGTACAGTGACATGAAAGAGAGGTTGTTCTGCTTTATCGAGACTCACTACCCTGGACAGACAAAAAGGATCTGTATACGGGGTGCCTACATCCCCTTCTTTTCTCCCAAAGACTTCTACGAGCAAAGCATTTGTTCCAAGAATTGGGCCTTGATTGGTGATGCTGCCCGGTTTGTGGACCCCATTGGCGGTGAGGGTATATATTATGCCATATATTCGGCTGAAATCCTTGCTGCCTGTATTCAGGAGAACAACCTACCCCTGTATCAACGTCTCTGCAGGAAACATTTCGGTAGAAACTTACTCAAGGCGTCTCAGGGTTTTGACTATATCCACAAAACAGGATTCATTGAAACCATGGCTATCCTGGCTGAAAACAGTACAGCAATACGGCAAATAATATCTGAGATGATCGTTGGTAACATAGATTATCTGACCTGGAAGAGAAGATTGAGAAAGAAGCTTGTCAGGATAGTAGCTGATTTTATGTTCAATGCAGATTTTGCAACAAAAAAGGAGGTGATGACAAATTTCGTTTCATTGTGGTACCCGCGTCTAGGGCCTTATTCCAAGCCCAAGATCTCATGACCTTTTGGGCCACAGTTAAAGAGGAGGTCAAAGGCGGAAAGATTATGGATAAATTCACCCCAGAGCTGGGGATAGATCGGAGAGGGAGGGGTAAAAAAATGCACCTCTATCCCTGCCCTTGAGAAGAGTCCGTGATCCAGATACTTTTTCGCACACACCTGTGCCAGATAGTCGGCTGAGCCCATTTTTTTGCAGATTTCAATGAGAAGTTCATTTCCCTTGCCTTTAATACGCAGATCAGAGAGCGAAACCAGCGACGTATCAATCATTAGGCATTTTTTCAGGTACTGGATGATACTCATATTGAGATCTATCAGGTACTGGAATTTTTCTGAAAAGATCTCGCTCACAAAATCCATATGGTCTCCGAGATATGGGGCATGGGCATAAGATGTTTTTATGCTGGTTAGATGTTTTCTCCTCCAGTTCCCCTCAAGACATAGTTTTACATCCTTGATTGTTTGCAGACCCAACCCCTTCCTCCATACTGGGATAGAAAGCCAGAGGGTTCCCTGTTCGTTTTTAAACCGATTTCTGGTTAGCCAGGTTGTTGTCTGGGGGAATTGGACATCGTCCAAAATGACCATTACGTCGGCGAGATGAGCTTTTAGGAAGAATGCAGGGAAGGGTGCAAAAAAAGGCTGGTACGTGGAGAGGATCATTTATCTTTTCACTCGAGTTTTGTTAACGTGTTGAATTCTGGCAAATTCGTCAGGTGTGTTGATATTGAAAAAAGCCCTCTGAAGGGGAACAAATTTCCTGATTTCATCTTGTGTAACATATCTCACTGATATTTGCTCGTAGAAGAGTCTGACCTGATAGCGTTGGGCGTCTATGAGCTCCTTGATGGCACCCAAACAGGACTGGGAGTAGATTGCATGCAGTGGTTCTAGTCCGGAGGCTCCTGAGGGAATCACGGCTGCGTAATTATCTTTAATATCAACCATATACCGAACTAATTGACTGTTGATAAAGGGCATATCACAGGCAACAAAGAACCCTGCCTGATCAGGTATACTCATCAGCCCCGTATAGATTCCTCCTATGGGACCTAATCCTTTAATGAGATCCTCAAAGGTAGGGAGCCCGAGATATTCATAGTGGTCCTTTTCATTGGTGATCAGAATGACCTGCTGAAAGATATTTTTCATTTCCGCTGTGACGCGGTCGACCAATCGAATCCCGTCAAACTCAAGAAAGGCCTTGTTCTGACCATACCGTTTGCTCAATCCGCCAGCCAGTATTATGCCGGTAATGTGGTTGTACAGCCCTTTTTCTTCAGAATTCTTTCCCATAGTAGCCACGTCGTTTCTTACCAACGTTATTTTATACACAAATCGGTGTTATTCGTCAAAATACTGGGGTCAAACCACTCCACCTTTTCATGAGATTTCTTGCCTCAACATACATGGTAGGCAGTGCATTTTTGCTGTATCAAAAAATCTGAAGCTAACTTATTGACATCAAAGGTGTTTTGTGTCAAACTTAAAATGTTAGTTCATTTGACAATAAAGGCAACGAGGAGAAGAGAAGGAATTGAGTAGAGACGATCTCATACATTTAGAAGGCGTAGTCACCCGGATGTTGGGGGGAGGGACCATGGAAATCGAGTGTGACAAAGACATCAAGATTACCGCAGTACTTTCCGGTCGAATGAAGAAGCACAAGATCAAGGTAATTGCTGGAGACCGGGTCCAGGTGAGCGTCTCCCCTTATGATACCGGCCATGGCCTGATTACCTACCGGCTGAAATAAACTTCCATACCCTTTGGAAGAGGATCCTATCCCTTTCTAGGAAGCACTTGTCTCTTCCCGACGTATGATCACTTGCGGGAGAGATTTTCAGCCGATTGCCTGCAGTATAAATCTTCTGTGCCTTTTCCTATTGTCAAAATCTATCAAAACAATCTGTTGCCAGGTGCCGGTAGCCGGCCTATTGGCCACAAAAGGGACCGTTAGAGAGGCCTTGCATATCGCTGATCTAACGTGAGAAAAGCCATTTCCATCACCCCACCTCCGATCATGCCTATATTCTATGGTTTGTGGGACCAGTCTTTCAAAGGCTCCTTTCAAATCCTCAACAACACCTGATTCAAATTCGACAGTGGTGACCCCAGCTGTGGAGCCAGGAACAAATATGGTAACAGAGCCTTCGGAGAAGGGTAGTTCTTTCACAAAATTCGTCACCATCGGGGTGATATCATGAACATCACTAAAGCCCCTCGTCTCTATCTCACATTCTCTGGTAACTACTGCCATAAGATCGTCTCCTCATTTGATTGGTTGGTATCGTTCAAAAGTGTTGGCATGAACCATAGTGGGTAGTCGTTTACGTTCTATAAGCGGTCATGGCTGTTTTTGAAAGGCCTGCCCGCCATAAATCTGGCGGGCCAGCCCGCCATCGCTCTCGCTCAGGCCCTGCCCGACGGACGGCAGGCAGGGAGGCGGGCGGGCGATATCTCAAAATAATTCCACCGCATCTTGCAGGGTATGGACATATCTTTTTTTTGGATTATGCCCCACATAGTTTAGATGAGTGGGCGTTTCAAAATGGTTTATATAGATGGAGCCTATGATTC
>JADFWK010000209.1 GCA_015223015.1 Pseudomonadota bacterium | reverse complement strand
TCTTTTCTCGGAGAGAGATGTCAAAACAGCCTCGCTCAGCCTTCCTAGACCGATCTGAATAGTAGCCCCATCCTCAATGAGTTGACTGACATGTCCTCCTATCTGCCGGTCTTGTTCGGTTAACTCTTCAGGATACACCTGGGGGAGGGGCCGGTCTGTCTCAAGGATGTAGTCGATCTCGTGCATCTTTATGAGATTGTCTCCGAATACCCAGGGCATCTGATGGTTTATTTCGGCGATAACCGTTTTGGCAGTTTTAGCCATGGCCGTGGTAAAATCCGAAGAGACTCCAAAACTACAATTTCCCCTTGCATTGGGAGGTGAGATGGAAATAAGGGCCACGTCAAGGGGGATGAGGCCCTTAAGGAATAGTTCGGGGATCTCGGAGTAGCGGCACGGGATATACTCTGTGTAACCCTTTTTTATTCCATCTAAGCTAAACCTATCCACCATAAAGACCTTCAATCTGAATCGTTCCCCGAGATTGTGTTGAACGAATCGCTCAGTCCAGTAGTGAATCATTCCGTAGATCTCTATTGCCTCAAGGCTATCTCTGTTTTTTATGAGACTATCAATGAGTGTTTGTGGTTCGGCACAGGCGTTTCCAATGCCAATTTTCGCCTGAGGGCCAATGATCTCAGCAATGTCGTCTGGTTTGATGTTTTTCATCAGTACCCTTGGGCCTTTTAGAAAAGATCATCCGTACGAGAAATCTCTGAAAAAGCACTTTATTTTTATTAGCATACCTGTGATATACTGGCAACGAGGAACGGACAGCTAAGCAAAGAATCCACTTCTGGAGGATGTGGCTTTGATCCACCACATCAAATCTAAGAAATAACCACTACTCTTTCTTGAGAACTGTGATGACATTAAGAGATTTCGATATTTTCTGTTGCGATGTACTGATTATAGGTGGAGGGGGTTCGGGGTTCAGAAATGAGCCTCAAGGCTGTGCCGGTGTCCATGAAAACCGTTACGCTTTAGTAATTTCCAAAACCCTCCCGCTTTTTCTCTCGCCCGCTCCCCTTCGAACCCGCCATGCGGGACTCAGGGGTGCTTGAGCCCGCAGAGGGGGTGTTTGTTGACAAAGGCAGGGGATTTTGTTAAGTCGCAAGGAGTTAACCCGTGCTTGATTAGGCAGAAGACATCATCATAGAATCCTAAAGGAGATAAGCGATGGCCCGAGAGCAAGAATTTCCAAAAGTTGGCTATAACTACCAGTTGATTTTAAAGCATTTATTGGAGCACGCAGCAAGAATGCGACCAGAGGGCGAGATTGTCTATAGGGACCTTTTTCGGGGGAATTATACTCAGCTTTATGAACGGTGTCAGCGCCTGTCGGATGCGCTCAAGGGCTTTGGTGTAAAAAAAGGCTCGAAGGTCATCTGCTTTGAATGGAATACACACAGGTTCCTTGAGATGTATTTTGCTGTGCCCTGTATGGGCGCCATGCTGCACATGGGAAATCCACTTCTCACACCGGAACAGATGGTCTATCTCATAAACCGGGTGGAGGATGATATCCTTATCTTTAACAAAGATTTCACTTCAATAATAGAGTCAATCACCGACAAACTGAAAACAGTCAAGCATTATATAGTACTTGCAGATGATGAAAAATTGCCGGAGACAATGTTACATCCTATTGCAGAGTACGAAGAATTGTTGCGCTCTGCATTGCCACACTATGAGTACCCCGACCTCAACGAGGATACCGTGGCATCATTAAGCAACACGACTGGCACAACTGGGGATCCAAAGGTGGCCTTTTTTACCCATCGGCAACATATAATGCATACCCTTATCTGGTCACATATGCTTCAGAATTTTTCAGGGGAAAGAGGATTAGATCCGCGCCGTGACCTGACCATACAGCTGGTGCCTATGTTTCACGCCCATGGCTGGGGTGTGCCATATATGGCCACATTCCTTGGGTGTAAACAGGTATATCCCGGCAGATTTGATCCGAAGGTGTTTTTGGAATTGCTGAAAAAGGAAAAAAGGCCTGGGCAGGGCGGTTATATGGCATGCGTTGCTACAATGCTGAACATGATTATATCCCATCCGGATGTTGAGCAATACACAGAACATTTGAAGGGGCTTATCTACGAAGGCGGGGGGATGCGACTGAACACCATGCTTGCCAGAAAGGCAAAAGAACTTGGCATGGATGTCTGCTCTGGGTGGGGAATGACAGAGGTATACACAAAGGTAGGTTTACAGTATCTTAAACCTCACATGTTTAGCTGGTCCGAGGATAAAAAGATAGAGTTTCTCAGCGGGACCGGTATGGCACCTCCATTTGTGGAACAGAGAGTGGTAGATGAGCAGGGAAAAGATGTCCCAAAGGACGGCAAAGCCGTTGGGGAGATTGTGCTCAGAGCCCCTTGGCTCACTATGGGTTATTACAAGGATCTTGAGAAGTCGAAAGAGCTCTGGCGAGATGGCTGGATGCATAGCGGGGATATGGCTACCATAGATGAAGAAGAGAGCGTATTGATTATTGACCGCTCCAAGGATGTGATAAAGAGTGGGGGAGAATGGATCTCCAGTCTAACACTGGAGAACCTGATAAACATGCATCCAAAGGTTCAGGAAGTCGCAGTTTTTGGGGCGCAATCGGAGAAATGGGGAGAACGTCCAGTGGTCCTGTTAGTGGCCAAAGATGAATATAAAGGGAAAATCTCTGAGGCGGAACTCAAGGAACATATGACACAGTATGTGGAAGAGGGCAAGATATTGAAGTGGTGGATACCGGATAAATTTGTCTTCGTAGATCAAATACCTCGGACGAGCGTTGGAAAATTTGACAAAAAGGTGATGAGATCGGCTTATGGAGAGGTGTTGGAAGGAAAAGAGTAGAAAAAGAAACCCTTACCCTCCATAGACCTTCAGGCTACCGTGCTCCAATCATGGCTTTAGGTACCGAAAGGCTAACAGTTGAAGTTATATCAGTCCCTTAAGAATAAGATTCGTACCTATTCTGGCAGAAAATATTTTCATCTTAGGAACACTCCATGAAAATCAGAAAGTTAAATTTCGAAATCCGAATGCCTCGACCATGTCGGGGAACAAATTTTCAATTTTCAAAATTCAAATGACCAAAACTGAATCTACAACTAGGGATATCACAAGTGACCTAGATTTAGTGTTTTGAACATTTGAGCATTATTATTTTGGATTTGTTTCGTGTTTCGAATTTCGTGCTTCCGGTTTTTCCGGGTTAGGTGTAACCATGGATCTCCCTCTGAAAGGCATTCGAATTCTAGATTTGACCCGCCTGATTCCGGGCCCCTTTTGTACCATGATTCTGGCCGATCTTGGGGCTGACGTCATTAAAGTCGAGGAACCCGCGGCAGGTGATTATGAAAGACAGATACATCCATCTATCGGACCTGTGGGATATAGGTTTTTGCTGCTTAACAGAAATAAGAGAAGTCTGGCTCTAAACCTGAAGCACAAAAGAGGAAGAGATATCTTCTTGGACCTCGCCAAAAAGTGTGATTGTGTGGTCGAGGGCTTCAGGCCAGGGACAATGAAAGGATTAGGTTTAGATTACAAGAATATCAAAGGGATCAATCCCGGGGTTGTTTATTGCTCAATGTCAAGCTTTGGCCATACAGGGGCCTACAAAGACAAAGTGGCACATGACCTCAATATCCTGGCAGCTTCAGGAATCCTTCATATGACTGGATCTTCAGAGGGACCACCGGTCATTCCAGGCGTACCAATTATCGATATAGTCACGGCACTCTATGCAACAATTGCAATCCTTTCTGCCCTCATGGCAAAGAGACAGACTGGGGCTGGGCAGCATCTGGATATCTCCATGTTTGACAGCGCTCTTTCCCTGCTATTTGATGTTGCCCGTTACGTATGGAGAGAGGAGCGAGAGCCCATGAGGGGAAGTGAGAGGCTCTGTGGGGGCTTAGCAAATTATAATATCTATGAAACAAAGGACCACAAATTACTGGCAGTTGCGGCGCTTGAGACAAAATACAAGAGAAGACTTTTCCAATTGCTGGGGATGGCGGATTTCATTGAGGCCGAAGAGAGCATTACAACAACAAAGGTGTCGCTTGACAAGGAGCAAAAGGCTCAGGAGGCCATGAAAAACATCTTTTGTGAGAAGACACTGGAGGCGTGGAACGAGATTTTTGGCCCTGCTAATTGTTTTTATTCTCCAGTCAATACCGTTTCAGAGGCCCTTTCTGATCCTCAAGCACTTCATCGGGAGATGATTTCTGAAGGTTACCAGCCTCTTTGCGGGCATTACAAACAACTTGGCTCGGCATTAAAGTTCTCTGAGACACCTGTGGATCTGCAGAGGATTCCCGCCCCTGGTCTTGGTCAACACACCGTAAGTATCCTCGAAGAGATAGGAATACATGGCCGGGAAATAGAAGAGTTGCAGAAACATGGAATAATCGCCTTTCCATCTGATCAAAAGAACGAATAAATTGGTATCGTTCAAAAGTGTTGATACAAACCATAGTGAGTAGTTGTCCACGTCCTCCCAAGCCTATAGATATCGCCCGCCCGCCTCGCCTGAGCGAGAGCGATGGCGGGCAGGCCTTGAAAAAATGGGCATGGCCGGATAAAGGTAATTATGTACACGTTGCCTAACCAATATACCGTTGAGTAAACGCTTTTGAACGATGGTGAGAGATTTGACACGCGGTTCATAGAGGACCATGAAAAGAACTCTAAAAACAATTTCCTGCTTCGCCGCCTTGATTCTAATATCTCCAGCCATTTCCTCTGGAGGCCAATTCAAAATCACCAGGGTCTATGATGGCAATACCGTAAAAGCTGAAGGGTACGATGAGCAGTGCCTGGGCTGAAGTGACATTGTCATGGTGGTCAGGTTGGCCGGAATAATTACTCCCGAAATTCCAAGGGCAGGGAGAAGCCAAGGACAGATATACAGTCAAGGCGCCAAAGAATATCTGGGTGAGGTAATATTACATAGAGTTGTTGAGATCAAGGGCTATGGTTTGGATCAACATGACCGCGTGCTGGGTGAGGTGTTCCTAAGAGGTAAAAACATCAATCTTGAAATGGTTCGCACCGGACTGGCGGAAGTCTGCCGTGGAAGACCTCCAATGAGTTTTGACCTGGAGCCATACTTGAAGATCGAGGAAGAGGCGAGGAAAGCCAAACGTGGCATGTGGGCCTTAGCTCAGAGGTGAGATATAAGGAGGCAATTCCTTTATGAGTCTGAGGAAGCTGAGAGACAAATACGCCATCGTGGGGGCTGGTTACAC
>JADFWK010000028.1 GCA_015223015.1 Pseudomonadota bacterium | reverse complement strand
CGGAAAAGAAACAAGGAAGAGGCGCTTGAAGTTTCCCGGGGTCTTCTCCACAAGGTGGGAATTCTGGAAAAAGAAAATGTCTATCCTGCTCAGCTTTCAGGGGGACAACAGCAACGGGTGGCTATTGCCCGGGCCCTGGCAATGCATCCGAAGATCATGATGTTTGATGAGGCGACATCAGCGCTGGACCCCGAAATGATTGGTGAAGTTTTGGATGTTATGAAAACCCTTGCCAAGGAGGGTAGGACTATGGTTGTGGTAACCCACGAAATGGGGTTTGCCCGGGAGGTTTCAGACCGGGTCGTGTTTATGGACGAGGGCCAGATCGTGGAGGAAGGCACGGCTGAACACTTTTTTACCAACCCTGTTCATGAGAGAACCAAGCTATTCCTGAGCCAGATACTTTGATCCACAAGAAAACACTTTGCTTTTTATCGCCATGACGCAGAGGATGTCTTAACGGAATCTCTGCCTACCTTGCAATTCTTTGACTGTCCGCAGTGAAACCACACTAATATTCCTTTGAAATTTAAAGTATCACTCCTGAACAGGCTGTTTGGGCAACAACCTGTGAACTTGAGAGCCAAGCAAGGATTGTTGCCACTGATTACATCCACACCTTCAGGTAGGATCACCACGGTCAGTAAGTGCGGTGCAGATATTTCAGGAGATTCCAGGGACGCTCCGAGCAAGACATTGAGTACTTTTTTTGGTATACTGGAAAGGTTAATGAGCACAAGCAATCGTAAACCCCACCGAGAGGCTTGGTTTCAGCCGGGGACATTTTGATATGTCGCTTATCGTGTTATCGAAGATTAAATTCTCGATTGCCATAATTGTCATATGCCTTTTTATCCCCTTGGTGAGCTCTGCTTCGGATTTTAAGCGGACCACCACCTCTCATTTTGCCTTTTACTTTGATGCCGGCGATGAAAGATTGGCAGGATCCTTGATTGATCGGGCTGAGGGAATGAGAAGGGAAATATTGGAGGACCTTGGCTTTGATTTCAAGGGGCTAACGCAGGTGTATATTGCCCCGTCACCCAGGAAGTATCAAGAAATTCAACCGGGAGGATGGGTGCCTTCGTGGTCAGCAGGGGTCGCTTACCCGAGCCTGAACCTGATAATCCTAAAATCTCCCAGGGCTATCAAAAGGGGGCATATCGATTTAGAGAAAGTTTTTAGACACGAATTCACCCACATTGCTGTGGGAAGAGCATTTGAGGGGAGCGAAGAGGTTCCCCGCTGGTTGGATGAGGGGTTGGCCATGTACGAATCCAGGGAGTGGAACTTCTCCCGGGTTTCCGCCATCACCCGGGCAGTACTCACTGACTCCCTGATCCCCCTCTCTGAGATAACTGATCGGTTTCCCCATGAGGTGACCAGAGCAGAGCTGGCCTACGTGCAGAGTTTCTACCTTGTTTCTTTTTTGGTCAGCAAGTACGGAAAAGACAAGTTTCATCAATTTATCAGGGAATATGGTAGCGGCACGGGCTTGGAAGAAGTCTTGGTAAGGGTCTACAGCTTCCGGCGGGATGAGCTCGAGGAGCGGTGGAAAGACTATCTGAAATTGCGGTTCAGCTGGATCCCTCTCATTACCAGCACCACAACCCTGTGGTTTTTGGTGACCATTGTTTTTATCCTTGGATACATGAGAAAGAGGAGGGCAAAGAGGCAGATATTTGAGCAATGGGAAAGAGAAGATGATGACTTATGGGCTGATTGAGAGTTGCGATAGGGATTTCGGCAACAGCGTGTATTCTTTTGACAGGTCTCGGGAACCTCACAGCACGTCTACAAATTCATTCCCCCCTTGGGTTCCACGTCTGAACAAGTGGGTGAGAAGATCAAAGGTTTGATGGGCAAGCTCAGGCCGTATCTCAACCAGCTTGAATGCCTCTTCCCGTGCCTCGGTAAGTATCCGTGCATCCCTCATGATGTTGCCTGCTCTGAACTGGTAGAATCCTGACTGCTTGACGCCCAAGAACTCTCCTGGCCCCCTTATGGCGAGGTCTTCCTCGGCAATCCTGAATCCATCAGTGGTTTTCTCTATGATCCTGAGCCGTTTCCCCGCATCACCGAGTCTGCGGTGCGGGCTTACGAGCACACACTGTGAAGGGTAAGAACTTCTTCCCACCCTGCCTCTCAGCTGATGGATCTGTGAGAGGCCAAACCTCTCGGCGTTCTCAATAATCATAAGGGTCGCATTCCGGATATCTATACCCACTTCGATAACGGTGGTTGCAACCAGGATATGTATGGCCCCTTTTTTGAATTCCTCCATTATCGGCTCTCTCTGGTCCAGGGGCATTCTGCCATGGATCAAAGCTATTCGGAATTCAGGGAGAACACCCCTGAGCTGCTCTGCCATCTGTGTAGCAGCATTAAGATCCATCTTTTCTGATTCCTCGATGAGGGGATAGACCATATAGGCCTGCCTTCCCTTGTTTATCTCCTCTCTCAGGATTGCATAGACCTTACCGCGATCCTTTTCATGGAAGAGCCTTGTCTGGATTGGCTTTCTCCCAACGGGCAGCTCATCTATCACGGATATGTCGAGATCTCCGTACAGGGTGAGGCCCAGAGTGCGCGGGATGGGGGTAGCGGTCATGGTAAGCAAATCAGGGCTTACGCCCTTTTGCTTGAGCAAAGCCCTCTGCGCTACGCCGAACCGGTGTTGCTCATCGATAATCACAAGGCCCAGCCGGTGGAATTTCACACTTTCTTGAATGAGGGCATGGGTGCCGATAAGGATGTCCACCTTCCCCTGTTGCACCCTATCCCTCACCTCATCAGCTCGGGCGCCCATCCCGCTGGTGAGCAGTGCTGGTGTGAGGTTCAATCTTTCGATGAGCTCAAGGGTGCTGAAATAGTGCTGTTCGGCAAGAATCTGGGTGGGTGCCATGAATGCAACTTGATAGCCATTCTTCGCGGCCATCCATGCAGCGATAAGTGCAACTACGGTCTTGCCGCAGCCCACATCACCCTGAAGCAGTCTGTTCATGGGAACTGGCCGGCTCATGTCATTTACAATCTCGCGAATTACCCTGATTTGCGATCCGGTGAGCTCAAAAGGAAGAAAGCGATGCAGTTCCTCCACCTCTTGTTTTTTGAAGGCTATCCCCGTCTGTTGGGATACCTGGTTTCTCTTGAGTGCCAAGGCGAGTTGGAGCATGAAAAATTCATCAAATATGAGCCTTCTCAGTGCTGGAGCTCTTTGGGTATGCGGGGCATGAGGTCCGGATCCAATGGGGAAATGTGCCTCCCTGAATGCCTCATCTAAACGGAGAAGACCTCTTGCCCCCCTTATCCCAGCAGGAAGCGGATCTTTGAGGTCTTGGGTAAATCGGGTTATCGCGTCCATGAGAATCCGCCTCATCCTTCGCTGTGATATTCCCTCAACTTCAGGATACACCGGCACGAGTCTGCCTGTTTCCTGATGATCTTTCTTTTCTATGATCTCAGGGTGATAGGTTACCAGTATATTTCCGAATTTGCGGAATTGGCCATAGAGGATAATACCCTCTCCCCTCTTAAACCTGAAGAGATACTGCGGTGCTCCCATCCATCTGGCGGATATGAAACTATTTTCACTCCCTATCAGTATTTCAAGGACCGTCCGGTATTTGAATCTGAGTGTCTTGAGTTTGAGTATTCTGCCCTTGATGAGCGCGCTGTCACCGGATCTGATCTCGTGAATGGAGACAAATCTTCTGCGGTCCTGATACGAACGGGGAAGAAGATATAAGAGATCGTACACCGTGTTCACACCTCTTTTTTGGAGCTCTCTTTCAAAGACCTTGCCTACCCCTTTAACGGAACTGACGGGTCCCAAGATCTTACGGTATGGGCTGTCTTTATCTGAATTTGTGTCTAAAGAATGGAGCTTTTCCATCATGTCAGACTCTTGTTAAACGCTGAAACAATAAAGAATCCACGCCCAGAGGACGTAGCTTTGATCTGCCCCCTGGAAGGGGACTATCCCACGAGGCACGGGATTTGAGTTCTCCAGGTTGAATGTCAAATGACAAAGCTCAAACGCCAAATTCACCCTGTGTAATGGCCCTATGGGCGTCCCGCAGAGCGGGAATTACACGGGGTAAATGTCAAAGCCCAAAGCCCCAACCTTGGTATCCTGATACTATCAGCGATTCGTTGCTTGTTGCTGGTCGCTCGTTAATCGTTTGTCATTTGCCTAACTTCAATCGCTTTAGCGCACTTTGCTCACTTGACTATGGGTTTGGGCATTTAAGCATTTGGATTTGATTTGTCATTTG
>JADFWK010000208.1 GCA_015223015.1 Pseudomonadota bacterium | reverse complement strand
TTGGCTTGTCGGCAGAGACGGCGTTACAGAAAATAAGCGACATAATGATTAACAGGTTGATAATAAAAAAGACATTCTGTTTTTTTAATCTCAATTCGATTTCGCTCCTATTTGTTAAAAGTAAATGTAAAATTTTCGTTTAACGATGATATTAGAACTTTGCATAACTCCTATTTAGGAAAGAATTTGGCCTGCCCGCCAGTCTCCTTTGCTCTAAGCGATGGCAGGCGGGCTTCAGCATATTACATCCTCCTGGCAACAGGCTATAAAAACTTTAATGCTGCGCAACAATCTCAATATTTTTATCATGAATAAGATGATTTTACAAAGAATTTTTCATTAAGCTTGCTTACTAAAATTTCACAGTTTTATTGTTGTTACGTTGTAACATTATTAATTGTGATTTCAATCAAATATATGGAAGTTTTGTAATAAATAATCTTAGACATTCATTAAAAAAGGGGGTAGATGGTAGTAATAACAGCCTCTATCTATTTTAAATTGAAAAAACTGACAGCTTTTTTTTGGTGTTGACAACCCAGAAACAGTGCAGTTTTAATATGATGTACAGCACTTCACTATTATGGGCCTTTTTAATAGCATATTGCGTAAAAGAGATTTCCCTTCTCTGGATTGGATTCAGATAGAAGTCACCAGCCTGTGTGGGGCTTCATGTTTCTATTGTCCCCATACAATTTACAAGGATCGTTGGCGCCATGGTTCTATGAGCCTTGAAACCTTCAAACACATTGGCAGTGCCTTTGAGATGGCAAAATTGATTTTCTTACAGGGATGGGGTGAGCCATTTCTAAATGAAAAGCTTTTCGAAATGATAGAGATAGCAAAAAAAGTAGGTTGCAAGGTTGGGTTGACCACTAACGGTATGGCATTAGATCCAGAAACCATAGATCATCTTTTGGATCTTAAGTTGGATATCCTGGGCATCAGCCTGGCAGGTACGAAATCTGAAACCCATAATCATCTGAGGGCAGGAACCGATTTCGAGCGTATAACGCAATCCCTTATGGAGCTAAAGGAGAAAAAAGCCGGAAAAAATGCCTCGTTGCCAGAAGTGCACCTCGCCTATATCATGTTGAAATCCAACTTTGAGGATTTGAGGGAAATCATCAATTATGCCAAAAGGGTCGGCTCTAAGGATGTTGTCTGCAGCAATCTCAATTTTTTCCCAAGCCACCAGCTCCGAAAAGAGGCAATCTTTCTAGATGAGCCCAAAAAGAACTACTACTACGAGACCTTAGAGGGCCTTAAGGGCAAAGCCAAGGAAAATGGTGTGAACTTTTTCTTTTACTCTCCTTTCCTTGCAGCCCCAATGCCGCTCTGTCCGGAAAACATCCTGAGATCTTGCTATATCTCTCATGATGGATTGGTGTCAAGCTGTGTCTTCACCAACATGCCAATCTCAGGGAAGGCAGAACCCGGTCACATAGAAGGGAAAAAGGAAGGTTTCCCAAGGTCCATCCTCTACGGCAACATAAATCACCAATCATTATCAGAGATATGGAATTCTGATCCATACAAAAGCTTTCGGCATATATTTGAGGTAAGGCAAAAAGGCATTAAGGAAGATATTGCTCTTGTCATCGATGCTGTAGGGTTTCAAGTGAGTGAGAAACAGAAGATAGATGTAAGGAATGATCATCCCTTAGGGTCTTTGCCTGATCAGTGCAGGAATTGTTACAGGATGCGAGGAGTTTAGTCGCTCACTATCATTTACGGCCCTATGAACGAGCTCGGCGGCCTGCGCCAAGCCTCATGTCCTGGATTTCCTCCAGAAACCCAGAGGCATATGGACATTTCCTGGAAGCGTCGGTTCTGCTGGCCAGGTTAGGGGCATGGTCCCTTCCATATAGTAGATATTCGGTTTGGTATCTACTTTAGGGTTGATCACACGTACAAGTCCTCCCTGTTTCAAGAGCTTGCTGACCTTGCTTGATGGATCATTGAGGTCCCCGAAAACACGGGCTCTGGTGGGGCAGGTGACCACGCAGGCCGGTTCCAAGCCCCTCTTCAAGCGGCGCTGGCAAAAATCACACTTATCGGCGATATGCTTGGTGGGATGGCGATAGCGGGCGCCGTAGGGGCAGGCGGACACACAGTTCCCGCAGTCGATGCAGGTTGAGGGATCTATCAGCACCCTCCCGTCCCGGGATTTGAACGTGGCCCCCACAGGGCAGGCCTCCACACAGGAGGGCTCATCGCATTGCATGCAATTGCCGGGTTGAAACTGCAATTTCGTCTCCTGCCCACCAGCTGCATGTTTGATCCAGTCTCGCTCAAATCGGGGTGGAACACCATTCTCCAGCTGGCAGGCAACGATGCATGCCTTGCAGTCAAAACATTTGGATGCGTCTATCACCATGGCATATTTGGGTTGCATACTGATCTCCTCATCTCCTCTATCATGGCCGCTATACAGCGGAATCTCTCAAGGGTTTATTACCCGAGTGATCCCCATTGCACTGCAGAGGCCTATTCCCCGATTGTGCATCGCGTTTATGGGAGGGAGGAAGGGGCCTCCTCCCGATCGCCCTGAACCCTGGCCTTGAGGGGCAGCTTCTCAAATCTTCCACCCACCTCAATGGGGTCGCCTGCATATCCCAGGGCCTTGAAGTCGATATAGTCGGTCTTCCCAATGAGACGTGTTGCGTCATGACCCTCTTTGACCAGCTCCCCGAAGTCGATCCCTTTGTGTGCCAATGCCTTGAAATCAATATCAGGGCGGCTCTGATGGCAGCGTGCACACGAGCCCTCTTTGGCAAGGGACGCGTGACACTGGGCACAGGAAAGGGCACGCTCCTTCGGAAGCACCTCGTGATTGAGACCCTGGTAAGCCACGGTCTCCACAAACTCATACGTGCCACTATAGGCGAGACCGGCGACTCTCAGGCCCTCTCGTGCTGCCTTATGCCAGTCCCAGTGCTGCCAGAACCCCTGCCAGAGTTTCGGGGTAATCAGGAACTTATGAACTGCATCGCTGATCTGTTTCCCGGCAATGGCCTTAAACGGGTATATCCTGGAATCTGGGTCCTGGCGATTCCCCTCTGGCTTGTTCAACTCGGTGACTTTCGCATCCGTGATTCTATCACCGGCGAGGTAACGCCTGACCGTACCGTCATACCAAAGATAGGTCGGCTCTGCTGTTTCCCTGAAGGCCAAAGTCCCGAGTTCCTT
>JADFWK010000027.1 GCA_015223015.1 Pseudomonadota bacterium | reverse complement strand
CATGGTGTTGGCACATGGCATGGTGCCGGTCCTGTTATGGCACAAAAGATTATGCTCCAGCGGGTTATTGACTACGAGCATGACAAGTGGATTGTAAAAAGAACATTGAATATAAAGGATTAACGTGACGTGATCTGTCATTGGTTAAATGTTTATCTTCTTGACTATTAGTAGTATCTCAAGCGACAAATGATTATTGACAAATAACATTTACTCTATTTTGGAGGAAACCATGAATACATACACCGGACGAAAGAGGGTTAAGGCTGCATTTAAAAGGGAATATGCGGATGTGGTTCCAGCATATCCTATATTAGGTCAATTTACCTCTCAGCTCATTGGCATCTCCATAAAAGAGTTTCTTACAGACAAAGATAAACTTGCCAAGGCAGAGATTGCCGCATATGAGAGATACAGGCCCGATATTATTGTAGTCATGGCAAACTTGCTCATGGAGGCAGAGGCCATGGGAAATGAGCTTAAATTTCCAGATGATGGGATGTGTATATCAAAAAAAATGGCGCTCGAGGATAAAGGAAAATTAAACAGCCTCTCCGTGCCAGACCCGTATAAAGATGGACATTTGCCTGATTATCTTGAGGCATGCAGGATGATAAAGGATGCGATAACTGATTCCTCTGTTGGGGCAGTTATTGCCGGGCCATGGACTATTGCAATTGCCCTACGGGGCGCTAGTGAACTGATACGGGATGCAATAAAAGACCCAGCATATGTTCATGAACTGATGGAGTTCACTACAGAAGTGGCTATCCGTTTCGGGTTTGCAATACGGTCAACCGGAGCAGGTATGAGCTATTCAGAGGCACCTGCCTCAACCAGCCTCATCTCTCCAAAGATGTACAGGGAGTTTGTATTTCCCTATCACAAAAAGGCAATAGGGAGATTAAAGGAGGAAGGCATTAGCTGCACCTTGCATATCTGAGGCTATGCAGATCCCATCCTGGAAGAGATGGTAGAAACAGGCGCAGCGGCAATAAGTGTTGATGAGCCCACAAATTTAGCCAAGGCAGTTGAGGCCGCACGGGGAAAGGCGGTTGTCATTGGTAATGTCAATACCAATCTATTTTTTCTGAGCAAAAAGGAAGATATGGAAAAGGCAGTAAAAAACTGTATTGATATAGGCGCACCGGGGAGCGGATTTATCCTTGCATCGGGATGTGAGGTTCCAGGTATCGCCCCACCTGATAAGGTACAGTGGTTTATGGATGCTGCAAGGGAGTTTGGAAAATATAATTAGATGTATTAGGATATCAATATTACCCTAAAGAAAGGACTTAATATGATTCTCATAGGTGAAGATTTAAATGTCATGTCCAAAAAGATCTCTCAGGCAATAAAAGAGCGCAACCCTGAACCGATTCGGAAGTTTGTTGTAGGCCAGACACAAAACGGTATGGATTATCTGGATCTAAATGTGGGCCCACTAACAAAAGAGCCAGTAGAAACAATGCAATGGCTCGTCAAAACTGTTCAGGGGTTCACTGACCTTCCATTGTGTCTGGACACGACTAATCCTGTAGCCATGGAGGCAGGCCTTAAAACCTGCAAAAAAAAGGCCTTAATCAATTCCGCCTCCGGGACCAGTGAAAGCAAGGAAAAAATGTTACCTCTGGCCCCAAAATATTCAGCCGGCATAGTACTCTCTGTCATAAATGATGCAGGATTGCCATCAGATGCAGACGAAAGAGCAGCGAGCATTCTGGAGTCTTTGGAGTTTGCAAACGAGCTGGGAGTTCCTAACGAGGATATCTGGATCGACCCCGTTCTCCTGCCAGTAGGTGTGGATCAACGTCAGGTATCAGCATACTTGGAATTTATACAGATGATACCTGATTTGGCGCCGGGGGCTAAATCAGTATGTGGTTTGTCCAATTTATCATATGGTGCTCCCAAGGAATTGAAAGTGTTGCTCAATCGTACCTTCCTTGTAATGATAGCAAGGTATGGCCAACATTCAGCTATCGTCAGCGGTTTCGATGAGGAACTTATTCATATCAATAAAGGAGAGATACCGGAGATTGTCAACCTCATACATCGAGCCATGAATGAAGATGATATGGATATTTCTTCTCTTCCTCAGAAGGAAGTAGAGTATGTGAAGACAACTCAGGTCCTTATGGGCAAAACTTTGTATTCCCATTCCTGGTTAGAGGTCTAAAAGGAGGCATTCACTATGAAGTATGAGGCACCCTTAGAGAAATATCCTGTGAACATTAGAGAGGCTGTTTTAGGGAAAGGAGAAAAGGCTATAAAGATAGGGGGAGAAAATACCTTTCCATTCCATTTTTTTGAAGGCTCCCTTCCTGATCCTCCAGGCCTTGCATTGGAGGTATTAGACATACAGCCTGAAAATTGGTCTCACTGGGTATTGGAACCATTTCAGGATGTGGTGTCCGACCCTGTCAGTTGGGCAAAAAAATGTGTGGATGTATTTGGGGCAGAAATTCTTTGCCTCCGTCTTTTGAGTACCGATCCCATGGGCAAGGATGCATCACCAAAACAAGCGGCTGTAATAGCTAAGAAAGTGGCTGACGCCATAGATGTTCCTCTTATTGTATGGGGAACAGGAACGGAAGAAAAGGACTCGCGAGTTTTAACGGAAGTAGCCCGGTTGTGCTCCGGAAAAAATCTACTACTGGGTCCGGCATTAAAGGGAAATTATGAGGAGATTGCTCAAATTGCACTGGAACACGGCCATGCAATAGTGGCTCAAGCCTCTATGGATGTTAATTTGACCAAGGAATTGAATATCGCACTCTGTAAGTTTTTCCCTCCAGAGAAGATTGTTCTTGATACGACATCTTCCGCACTCGGTTATGGACTTGAATATACATTTTCTATCATTGAAAACGTCAAACAGATTGGCCTTATTAATAGGGACAATATGATGCAAATGCCTATCCTTGCTGATTTTGGAGGGGAGTGCTGGAGAAGCAAAGAGGCAAAAGAGAGCAAAGAACAAGGCATTCTTTGGGAGGCAATAACCGGGATTACATTCCTTTTGGCCGGGGCCAATCTTCTCATTTTAAGGCACCCGGACACACTCAAGTTGATTAAAGAGATGATTTCAGAGAAGAAATAGGAGGCTTATTATGGCTCTCAAGGGAGCAGAGATTATGAAGAGGTTGCCCAAAACCAACTGCAAGGAATGTGGTTATGCCACTTGCTTTGCCTTTGCAATGAAGTTGGCCACCGGGGGAGCAAAACTTGAGGATTGTCCGTACCTCGCTCCTGAAGTCAAGGTCGAGTTAGAGGCCGCAATGGCACCTCCAATAAAGCGTGTGACAATAGGTGTAGGTGAGACTGCCCTGGTCATTGGTGAAGAGGAGGTCATGTTTAGACACGAGAAGACCTTCTTTCACGAACCTGGCATCGCGATCCTGATCTCTGATAAGGAAAACGATTCAGATATTGAAAAAAAGATAAAAGATATTAAAGAACTTCACTTTGAGAGAATTGGAAAAGAGCTGAAGATAAATCTATTAGCGCTCTCTTTTGAATCAGGCGATAAAACTAAGTTCGAGACCTTGGTTAAGAAGGCTTATGAAACTACAGATTTTGCGCTTATTCTGATCTGCAATAATATAGACGTTTTATTATCTGCTGCCGCACTATGTGCTGACAGAAAACCCCTTGTCTACCCCATAACTAAAGAGAATATTGATTTAGCTATCCCTAAACTCAAAGAACTTCGCACCCCGGCAGGGGTTAAGGGAGAGAGCATAGAGGAAATCGTTTCGCTGACATCTACATTGAAAGAGGCCGGAGTAGAGGAAATTGTTTTGGATCCTGGCTCAAAAAATTTGAAGGAGGGTATCAGAGATCAGACATTTATAAGAAGGGCCGCCCTAAAGAAAGGATTTAGACCTCTTGGATATCCAACCATTACCTTTCCATGTTTCATGTACCAGGATAAATTTAAAGAAGCTTTGGCAGCTGCTGCTTTTATAACCAAATATGCAGGCATTATAGTGATCTCTCAGGTGGATAAGCACTTCCTTTTTCCTCTTCTGGTGCAGAGGTTTAATATCTACACTGATCCCCGAAGGCCTATGACAGTGGAAGAAAAAGTCTACGAGATAAGTAAACCCAATGAATATTCCCCCATACTTATTTCCACAAACTATGCACTGGACTTTTTTATTGTGTCCGGGGCGATAGAGGAAGCTAATATCCCGGCATACTTATGTATAAAAGATACGGGCGGTATTGGGGTCATGGCCGCGTGGACGTCCGGCAAATTCAACGGGGAGGCTATTGCTGATTTTTTTAAGAAATATGGCATTGAGAATAAGGTAAAGCATAGAAAGCTTATCATTCCAGGTGTGGCGAAAAAACTCAAGGACGAGCTGGAGGAAGAACTTCCTGATTGGGAGATCATATTTGGCCCACTCGAAGGAAGTGATATTCCAAAATTCCTATCAGAGGGTTGGAAGGAATAATGCTGGAGCAGGTAAGGGTGCAAGAAAAAACAGTAAGGGAAAAATTAGCTGAAATATTAGCTGGATGTGAGAAGGATAGAAGCCGTCTGATTCCCATTCTCCAGAGAGTGCAGCATGCCTTTGGGTATCTTTCCAGAGAGGCAATGCTTGAAGCAGGGTCCTATTTGGGAATGACTGATGTCCAGATCTATGGGGTGGCCTCTTTTTACAACTATTTTCGGTTCACTCCCCTTGGAAAATATCCCATCCAGATGTGTATGGGAACTGCCTGTCACATGGTGGGAGGCGGGCTGGTCCTGGAAGCGTTGGAAAGGGTACTGGATATTAAAGTGGGTGGAATCACGGAAAATGGAGAGTTCAGTCTGGACAGAGTTGCCTGTATTGGCTGTTGTGGGTTGGCCCCAGTGATGGTGATTGGCGAAAAAATCCATCCTAAAATGACTCCTGCCACGGTGGATGAGGTACTGGTTAACCTTAAAATAGAGGCCGGGGAGGCAAGCCCGGAGGGCGATGATCAAGCAGCCAAAGCAGAATAAGTACGGATTGTGGGATAAGAGACTATAATGAAGTTTGAAGAAATCAAGAGAGCGGCAACAGCGGAATGGGAGTCTTTGGAACAGGAGGGAATCCCTGTTATTCGAATTGGTACAGCAACCAGTGATAGGGCTTCAGGTGCCCTGGAGGTTGTTGAGGCCTTTAAGAATGAGCTTACAAGATTAAATGTAGAGGCCAAGATCATCCAAACAGGTTCTGTGGGGTTTTGCAATTACGAACCTTTAGTGATCATTAGTAAACCTGATTTTCCCCGTATCTGTTATAAAAATCTTACCCCAGATATGGTTCCCCGTTTAGTTGAAGGGTTTCTCTTAGAAGATGACCCCTGTATGGAATTTGCTCTGGGAACCCTTGAGGGAGGAGATGGTATCCCACCCTATATTCCTGAATTGCCCCGCTCAGAGCATGAATTACGGTTAGTTCTAAAAAACTGCGGCTTTATCGATCCGGAGAATATAAATCACTATATTGCCTTAGGAGGCTATAGCGCTCTTGTTAAGGCTCTAAAGATGACCGCGGGTGAAATTGTCGAGGAGATCAAGCGATCAGAAATCAGAGGAAGAGGAGGAGCTGGTTTTCCTACAGGGAAAAAGCTTGAGTCTTGCTTGAAGGCTCAGGAGACACCTAAATATGTAATTTGTAACGCTGATGAGGGGGATCCTGGCGCTTTTATGGACCGTGTACTCATCGAGAGTGATCCCCATGCGGTCTTGGAAGGAATGATTATTATTGGTTATACATTAAATTCTTCTCAGAGCTATATCTATACCCGGATGGAATATCCTCTTGCAGTAGAGCGTCTCAAGAGTGCTATTGAACAGGCAAAGCAACTCGGACTCCTGGGTGAAGATATCCTGGGAACAGGGTTCAGCTTTAATATCGAAGTATTTCAAGGTGCAGGGGCCTTCATCTGTGGGGAGTCCAGTGCCCTTATGTATTCTATTGAAGGGAAAAGGGGATTTCCCAGAGTGAAACCACCTCGGTCCATAGAAGTCGGATTTCGGCAAAAACCCACCCAGCTCAACAATGTAAAAACCTTTGCCTGTATCCCGGTAATCATTGAACAGGGAAGTGAGTATTTCTCGAGCATTGGCAGTGATCGAAGCAAGGGGACAGCAGTTTTTGCCCTGGCAGGCAAGGTGGAAAATGTTGGGCTCGTCGAGGTTCCGATGGGTACAACCCTTAAGAAAGTTATATATGACATTGGCGGGGGGGTAAAAGACGGTAAGGGATTTAAAGGAGTGCAGATAGGCGGGCCTTCCGGTGGGTGTTTACCGGAAGCGTTTCTTGATACCTCCATTGACTTTGATTCCCTTACAGAAGCCGGAGCGATGATGGGATCCGGTGGTATGATTATCATGGACGAAGAGAACTGTATGGTTGATGCTGCCCATTTTTTTCTTGACTTTACTCAAAAGGAATGCTGTGGAAAGTGTGTAATGGGCCGTCTGGGAATCAAGCAGATGATGAGTATCCTTGAAGATATTGTAAGTGGTGACGGTAGACCTGAAGATATTGAACAGCTCATAAGCTTGGGCGAAGATATCAAGACAGGCTCCCTTTGTGGCCTGGGAAGATCTGCACCAAACCCTGTGCTTACTACCATCCAGTATTTTCGTGATGAATATGAAGCCCATATCATAGAGAAACGTTGTCCGGCACTTGTATGCCGCGACCTTATAGCCTACTATATCATCCCGGAAAAATGTTACAGAGGCTGCGAACACTGTGTACT
>JADFWK010000026.1 GCA_015223015.1 Pseudomonadota bacterium | reverse complement strand
GAACAGGAAGGGAGAAAATTAGGTATAATATAACCGGCGCTTTCCTGGTCACATGTCTTCGCAATTCCGAGCCTTTCAATTCCTGTCGTCAAGATAAAAGATGAGAGCTGCCCCCTTTTTTTTGCCGTCGATACCTTGACAGATTCTGTTTTCATGTTAATTTATTACTAATTTACTAATATTACAGATTCAAAAATGAAGATGTCAACTAGAGGAAGGTATTCGACGCGGGCAATGCTCGACCTAGCCCTTCACTTCGGAAAGGGTCCGGCACTGATTAGAGACATTTCGAAAAGACAAAAGATTTCCAAAGGATACCTTGAGCAGTTATTTATCCCGCTCAGATCAGCAGGATTAGTAAGGGGTATCCGCGGCGCTTCCGGCGGGTTTACCCTGGCTCGGCCGCCAACAGAAATAAGGCTCAGTGAGATTATCCGGGCAACAGAAGGCTCATCTGCGCCTGCTGTCTGTGTTGATGAAGGTAATCTATGCGCACAAAGCAGAGAATGTGTGACTAGGGATGTTTGGGCGGAGATAAAGAGAGCCTGTGACAGGATATTGGAATCCAAAACCTTACAAGATCTGGTTGAGAAACAAAGGGCAAAAAGCGCTGAGACCAGTAAAGAGTAGGGATCGGTTTAAACATTAGGAGTCTAACGATGCCACAAATCATCGCTGTATGTACCAGTAAGACGAAGGGGACCAAGAAAAAAACGGTAGCTGAGGGTACCATTGAAAAAAATTTTGGTTTCACCGGTGATGCCCATGCAGATTCCTCAACCCACCGGCAGGTAAGCCTCCTTGCAATTGAAAGCATTCACAAAATGAGAGATTGTGGAGTTGATGTGGGCCCTGGAGATTTTGCAGAAAACTTGACTACTCAGGGTATAGACCTGCTCTCCCTGCCTCTTGGTACACAGATCGCGGTGGGAAGAGACGTCGTCCTCGAACTTACCCAAATCGGGAAGGAATGCCACACAGGGTGCACAATCTATCGACAGGTAGGCAGGTGCATTATGCCCACAGATGGCGTGTTTGTTAAAGCAATCCATGGCGGGGTTGTTAGAACCGGAGACCCCATAAGGACAAAGAATGTTGGATAAAGTACCCATCCTTCGTGTTGTCAAGGAAAGTCAAAAACAGGTCGAGGACACCGTTGTCACGGAATTCCACCTCACTATCGTCTTGAATAACCGTGAATTGGTGACGCTACTTTGCTCCCCTGCAAAACTGGAGTTCCTCGCGATTGGCTTTCTGTATTCAGAAGGCTTGATAAACAGTAAAGATGCTATCAAAGACATAGTGCTTGATCCCGAGAGGGGCGTTATAAACGTGACAACCAAAGAACCTATAAAGTTTCCTGAGGATATCTTGTCTAGGCGGATTATAGCTTCAAGTGGCGGAAAAGGAGCCTCCCCTCTTAGTGCCATTCATAATCAATCAAGGATAGATTCTCAGATCCACATATCACCGCCAGAGGTACTCAATCTCATACAAGAATTTGTCCACCGCTCCGAGTTGTTTGCGGCCACGGGTGGTGTTCACGGTGCAGCATTATGTGACACCAAAACCATCCTGGTTTTCAGTGAGGATATTGGCAGACATAATGCCATTGATAAGATCTTTGGGGAGTGCATCGTGAAAGATATACCAACACATGACCGCTTGCTCATTACCAGCGGAAGGGTTTCCTCGGAGATATTGCTCAAGGTAGCCAAAAGAAATATTCCCATACTTATCTCAAAATCAGCCCCTACAAACCTCGGGGTGAAACTCGCCAACGATTCCGGCATTACGCTCATCGGCTTTGTCCGTGAAAAGCGGATGAATGTCTATACCCACACCTGGAGGCTCGTGTCTCATGGAAAATGATCAAAAAGTTGTCATTTTCATAACCACAGGAACGGATGAAGAGGCAAACCGGTTAGCCGAAGCGCTCCTTAAACAGAGGAGGGCGGCCTGTGTCAATATAGTGCCTGGAGTCAGTTCCCGTTTTTGGTGGGAAGGCCACCTTGATTCTGATCAGGAAAGCCTTTTAATCGTTAAGGCTAAAGCCTCACTGTTGGATGAGATTGTTGCACTGGTCAAGGAGGTTCATACCTACGATGTCCCAGAGGTGATCGCCTTGCCCATTATCGGTGGCAACCCTGATTATCTGGAATGGATAGGCAAAGAACTACAATAGCGGGGTGATGGGCACATGCTTACCGTTGATGAGCTGGAACGATATGATCGACAAATAATGTTGAGGGAAATAGGTGAAGCGGGGCAAGAAAAGCTCAAGAGGGCAAGCGTGTTTATTGCTGGTGCCGGAGGGCTTGGCTCACCAGCGGCAATATATTTGACAGCGGCCGGGATTGGAAGAATACGACTCGTTGACCACGATAGGGTAGATCGCAGTAACCTGAATAGGCAAATCTTGCACTGGGATAATGACATAGGCAGGAGCAAGGTTGAATCGGCCGCAGAAAAGCTCAAACGGCTGAACCCAGAGGTAGAAATAGAGGCTATTGAGGAAACCATAACCGAAGCCAATCTTGGTGAACTTCTGACTGGTTTTGATCTCATCGTCGATGCCATGGATAACCTGCCAACGAGGTACCTGTTGAATAAGGCTGCCCTTGACAACAATATCCCCTTTTTTCACGGGGCAATTTACGGGTTTGAAGGCAGAGCAATGACCATAATCCCCCATAAAACAGCATGTCTAAGATGCGTGTATCGAGGCGTCATACCTGAAGAGAAATTTCCAGTGATTGGGGTTACACCAGCGGTTATTGGCTGTATCCAGGCAACAGAGGTAATAAAGTACATTGTGGGAATTGGTGAACTTCTCACCAATAAGCTGCTCAACTACGATGCTCTTAATATGGAGTTTACTGAGTTTAGGGTCAAGAAAGACCCTCATTGTGAGCACTGCAGTCATATGAAAACAACGGGGTAAGCAGTGAGTATAACGGTAAATATTCATCAGGCCCTGCGCCACTTGATAAACAATCAGGCGATAGCTGAGGTCAGTGGTACCACCGTAGGTGAGTGCCTTGCTGACTTGGTTAGACAGTTTCCCGGCATTGAGACCAAACTCTTCAATAAGAAGGGCAAACTGCTCAACTATGTTGATATCTATGTTAACCTGGAAAGCTCTTATCCGGAAGAGTTAGCCAAACCAGTTATGGACGGAGATAAGCTCTCGATTACACTTATGATCGCCGGGGGGTAGAGTCGAAAAATAAAGGATATGTCAAACTTGATGCATTCGTAAAAAGTATTTTGTTCTATCCGTGAGCATTTTGGGCGCACTCGAAATGTTCAGCTAAAATGCTAAAACTCGGTATAATGCCCTCAAACAGTTAGCATTTCTTAACGCTGAACATCTCAAGCGCTTTT
>JADFWK010000207.1 GCA_015223015.1 Pseudomonadota bacterium | reverse complement strand
GTAATTGTCCCTATTTCAAGGGAGTTGTTCTTCAGGTGTTCACGCATTTGCTGGGTGAACAGGTTTTCATCCCCAGGAGAAACCCTTCCTATTGGTCCTCTGAATCCCTCTCTTTTATCAAACTCCCGTATTCCCCTTACTACAGCGTCTTTTGCCGCTACCTGCGTCTCTAGATCAACCGTGGTATAGATCTTGAGCCCCCCCTTATAGAGGAGATGGCGCCCGTATTTTCGGTCAATGATTCGGCGGATGTGCTCTATGAAATGTGCTGCCTTTTCGAGAGCCTCATCTTTGTCTGGTTGTATATGTAACGGCGTTGCTAATGCCTTGTCATATTCCTTCTCACTGATAAAAGCCTCGGCTTTCATCCTTTCTAACACGTATTTTTGTCTGGTTTTTGCCCGGTTAAAGTGTTTGATCGGCGAATCTTTACTTGGAGCCTGGGCGAGGCCGGCCAGGAGAGCAGATTCGGCGATACTCAATTCACTGGCCTTTTTGTCGAAATAGGTCTGACTGGCTGCCTCCACACCATACTGGCCATGGCCCAGGTATATCTGATTCAGGTAAAGGTACAGAATCTCCTCCTTAGAGAATTCCCTTTCGATCTGAAGCGAGAGGAGTGCCTCCCTCACCTTCCTTTTGTACGTTCTTGCAGGGTTTTTCAGAAGCAGTGATTTGGTAACCTGCTGTGTGATCGTGCTTCCTCCCTGTTCAATCTTTCCTGCCTTGATATTTTTCAAGAATGCCCTCACGATGCTCAAAAAGTCGATGCCCTTATGCTGAAAGAATCTGTCGTCTTCCGCTGCAATGAAGGCCTTGATGGCATGATAGGAAATTTCCTCTAAAGGGGCTAGGATTCTCCTTTCGTCGGAGAATTGAGTAATGACTTGGCCTTTGTCATCAAAGATTTCTGTGATGATTGGGGGATTATAGTCCTTAAGGGAGCCTATGTAGGGAAGGTTACTCGACCATAGGTACCATGCTGCAATCCCTATCGAGGTAATTACAAAAAAGATAAGAATGAAACCAGCAAGGCCTATTTTAACAAACGTTCTCATACCATTGACTTCCTATCGAGGGATCTATATTGTATTGCCTCGGCTACATGCGCCTGCTCGATATCATGAGCTCCGGCAAGATCTGCTATGGTTCTGGAAATCTTAAGAATCCGTGAAAGAGCCCGAGCGCTGAGCCCAAATTTTTCCATAGCTGTCTCCAAGAGAGCGGTGGAATTTTCATCTATTGGACAGAATTTCTTTATGTGCCTGCTACTCATCATGGCGTTGCTATGGATCTTTGTCTTGTGGAATCTTTCATCTTGGATTTTTTTGGAAGCCAGTACCCTTTGGTAAATACTGGAAGAAGATTCACCTTGACTAATCCCGGTTAGATCTTTGAAGGGTACCGATGGCACGTCTATATGGATGTCGATCCGGTCCATGAGGGGCCCTGATATCTTTGCCCTGTACCTCCGTATTTCCCTGTAAGAGCAGGTGCACTCGCGCTTTGTATCACCAAAGAAGCCGCAAGGGCACGGATTCATCGCCCCAACCAAAACAAAATTGGCTGGATATGTTACGGTGGAGCTGGCCCTGGATATGGTGACCATCCCAGTTTCCATTGGCTGTCTCAGCACCTCGAGAACATTTTTTTTAAACTCCGGCATTTCATCTAAGAAGAGCACACCATTATGGGCCAAGCTGACCTCTCCCGGTTTTGGTATTACCCCACCTCCTATGAGACCTGCGTCGGATATAGTGTGGTGGGGAGATCTGAACGGCCTGCGCGTTAGTAGACCTTGGCCTCTCGGCATCAGGCCCATGACACTATATACCTTGGACGTTTCCAGGGCTTCGTTGAAGGCAAGACTCGGCAGGATAGTGGAAAGCCGTTGGGCAAGCATGGTCTTTCCTGCGCCTGGTGGACCAATCATCAAGAGATTATGGCCACCTGCCGCAGCAATCTCCACAGCTCTTTTCACGTTTTCCTGACCACAAACATCGGCAAAGTCCAGATCAGAACTCAATGGATTCCCCAAGGGGTCTCTGTCTACGGTCAAGGGGGTTATCGATTCCATACCATTCAATGATTCAACTAACTGAGAAAGTGTGTTCGTTGGATAAACAGCTATCTCATCAACCACAGCTGCTTCCGCAGCATTTGTTGAAGGAACATAAATTCCTTTCAGATTAAATTCCTTTGCCATTATGGCCATTGAGAGAGCGCCTCTAATCGGTCTCACACTCCCATCTAATGATAACTCGCCCATAATGAGGTAGTCTTTCAATGCTAGAGGCGGAATAAGACCCGTTGCTGCCAAGATGCCGACAGCTATAGGAAGGTCGAAGGCGCTGCCCTCCTTTTTTACATCAGCGGGAGCGAGGTTAACGGTAATACGATCGGCTGGGAAGTCATAGCCAGAATTCTTGAGCGCTGCCTTTACCCGTTCCTTGCTTTCCCTGACCGCTCCTTCTGCCAGACCCACGGTGGAAAAAGACGGTAAACCCCTCGAGATATCTACCTCTACTTCTACAGTATAGGCATCGATACCTATGACCGAACTGCTATATACGGTGGCGAGCATAGTCTAAAGTAGGTATTGCGATAATTCTGTATGATAGTTAGAGTTACTAAATATCAATACCATAAAATAGAATTTTTATAAACAACGAATGGACTGGTTGCTTTTCCAAAACAGAATTTTATGAGTATCTTTTAAAGGTGGAAATTTCTATTATATTAAAAGAAATGGCTTTACGTTTGACCATCAAATAATTATACTTATAAATTTCAATTATTCAAAGGGAGATCTGTAATGGCTCGAATTACGATCGAAGATTGTTTGAAGCTTGGTTACAACAAATTTGAAATTGTTCATTTGGTTACAAAGAGGGTTATTGCATTAAGGAGAGGAAAGGAACTTCTTATCCCTACATCTAACAAAGAGGTAGTAGCCGCCTTACGAGAGATTGAAGCAGAAAAAGTGAGACTGAGAGAAAGCACTAATCTATTGTCAGATGGTTTGGCAGAGGATGTATTAGCAGTAGATAAGTTGTTGCTCGATGATTCAGCAGTTGGTGAGCCAGTTGATGACTCAGGAAGCACTGCGGATGAAGGGGATATACCCGGTGTCCAAGAAGAGGATTCTGTGGATAAAACCTGATGGTCATACCAACCAAAAGAGACTATTACGAAATCCTTGGTGTTTCTCGGGACGCCGATGGGGATGAGATAAAAAGGGCTTACAGACATACTGCTCTGAAATATCATCCTGACAGAAATTCGGGAGATAAAGAGGCTGAAGAGAATTTTAAGGAGGCCGCAGAGGCCTATGAGGTGCTCAGCGATAGGGAAAAGAGGAAAATATATGATCTATACGGTCATGAGGGCTTGAGGGGGACAGGCTTTACCGGTTTTGGTGGTTCTGAGGATATTTTTTCTGCCTTTGGAGATGTCTTTGACGGTTTCTTTGGTTTTGGAGCGAGGGGTTCAAGGAGAACGAGGGCAAGAAGAGGTAATGACCTGAGATACGATTTGGAGTTGACCCTTGAAGAGGCCTACACAGGAAAGGAAGAGGATATCGTTTTCGGAAAATGGGAGTCTTGTGATACATGCGGTGGCAATGGTATTGCCCCGGGGAGCGAACCCGCTACCTGCCCCAATTGTCAGGGTAGAGGAGAAACGGTGCATTCTCAGGCTTTCTTCCAGATCAGAACCACCTGTTCCACCTGTAATGGTACCGGTGAGGTCATAGTTGATCCTTGCACCAGATGCAATGGCCAAGGGAGAGTAAAGGCTGAAAAGAGAGTCTTGGTAAAGATACCCCCTGGTGTGGACACTGGTTTGCAATTAAGGATTGAGGGAGAGGGAGAGAATGGAGAAAATGGGGGGCCACCAGGAAACCTCTTTGTGGCAATCTACGTTAAGGAGCATGATTTTTTCGTGAGGGATGGGGATAATCTGAGGTGCCACATAGCTGTATCTTTTGTAGATGCAGCCTTAGGGACTGAGATTTCCATCCCTGTTATTGATGATAGTGAGCAGAGACAGGTTGTCATCCCAGAGGGGGCCCAGCCGGGCGAAATCATCAGGCTTAAAGGTTGTGGCATGCCAAGCCTTAGGCGGGCAAGGCGGCGAGGGGATCTTTTCGTGCAGGTCATGGTCAAGACACCGACCAATTTGAGCCAGACACAGCGTGAGTTGCTGATGGAATTTGAGGAACTTGAAAAACAGACCCATAGAGGAAAGAGTCGAGATATCTGGGAAAAAATAAGGGGAATAAAGAAATCAACATGACATGTATTCGAGGATTTAACGAATGGACCAGAAAAAATTAGAATATTTTAGGCGCTTGCTTCAGGACCAGCTCGATGAACTCATCGACGAGGCCCTTAAGACGATGAATGGAATGACCAGTTCAAAGGATACCTTCCCTGATCCGACCGATAGGGCTGCCCTGGAGACAGATAGGAACTTTCTTTTAAGAATACGGGATAGGGAAAGAAAGTTGATTGAAAAGATCAAAGAAGCCCTTGATCAAATAGAGAACGGTCGCTTTGGTGTATGCGAGGTATGCGGAAAAGACATAGGAAATAAGAGACTGATGGCACGGCCTGTTACTACCCTGTGTATTGAATGCAAAAAGGAGCAGGAAGCCAGAGAAAGGGCCCGTGGACTCTGAGAGAACAGGGCTAATATGAAAATAGCCTACCTCGATTGCTTCTCTGGCATAAGCGGAGATATGTTTGTTGGATCCCTACTGGATGCGGGTCTGCCTTTTGAGAAACTTGAGAAGATCTTAACTGGACTCAAGATCAGCGGTTACAAGATATCAGCAACAAAAGAAGGAAGAAATAATATCTTTGGGACAAGATTCCTTGTCTCTTTACAAGAAGAGGATCAGAAGGTCCGACATCTAGATGATATAAAAGAAATACTTAAAGATAGTGATCTTCCTCTCCCGGTTATTGAAGGCTCCATTCAGGTCTTTGAAAAACTGGCGATAATTGAAGGTGAGATACACCATATCTCACCCAATGAGGTACATTTTCATGAGGTTGGCGCTTTTGACTCTATTGTTGATATAGTCGCTACTGTTGCAGGGATCAATCTCTTGGGTATCGAGAAACTCTTTGCCTCAAGAATTCCGGTAGGTACCGGAATGATCGCCAGTGCCCACGGAAAGATCCCGGTACCCTCCCCAGCTACCATAGCACTCCTGAGGAGTATCCCTATCTATCACAGTGGTCAGGATGTTGAAATGGTTACGCCTACGGGGGCCGTCTTGATTACCTCGCTTTGTTCTTCCTTTGGTCCGATGCCGCAGATGATAGTAGATAGCATAGGTTATGGCGTGGGGAGTAGAACACTGGTTGACCGGCCAAATCTATTACGTATTCTGATTGGAAGTGATATCGACAAGGACAGGTCAGAGACGGTGGTTGTCTTAGAATCAAACCTAGATGATATGAACCCGGAATTGTTGGGTTATTTGATGGATAGCCTCTTTGACGCAGGTGCCAAGGATGTTAGTTTTTCTCCCATCCAGATGAAAAAGAACAGGCCAGGCACCCAGCTCCAGGTGATCGGCCAGCCTGAAGATAGAGAGAGACTTACTGCTATCATTTTCCGAGAGTCAACGACACTGGGGATTCGCTATAGATTCAGCCAGCGGGCTGTGTTAAAGCGAGAGGGATTGGTAGTTGATTCTCCTTGGGGAAAGATGAGCCTCACGAAGGTCATCAATCAGGATGGCAGAACAGTACTCATGCCTGAATATGAGGAATGCAGAAGAGTAGCACAGGAGAACAATCTCGCCCTACGTGATGTTTATGCGTGGGCATCAGGCCTGTCAACAGATCCTTCGAGTTAAGATTTTTTCGTTATATTAAGCCGTTCACAACTGACAGCCTGTTGCCGAAATCTCTTTTCACTTGGTCTAAAACGTTTTTGACAAATCTAAGGCTCCCTCCAGGCGATGTCAAAACTCACCCTTCGGGCACGGTCACGTTATAGTGAAACATAACCTATTGATTCTTAAGCTTCTTGCAGGGTATGGGTATCTTTTTTTTGGATTATGCCCCACATAGTTTAGATCAGTGGGCG
>JADFWK010000206.1 GCA_015223015.1 Pseudomonadota bacterium | reverse complement strand
TCTATGTCAGAACCTCTTTCCCTCAAGTAGGGATCATCCATCTTGGAAAACAACTCAAGGTAGTCGAATACAGCCTTTTTCAAGGCGTATTCTGCACCAAACCCCTCTTTGATGTAGGCTATTGTCTTATTCGTAAACGCCTTGTCCTGAAGGGCCATGTTGTGTACTTCCAGGATCGCCTCATCTCCTTGAGAAAGATCCTTCGCGCTGCTGCTAAGCTGAGCTATCTCTTCTTGAGAACGCCTAAAAGCACTCTCCAGCCTCCTGACCTCGGCCTCGACGTCGCTGGTTTCTTCCGGATCGATTTCGTCAAATTCTATGCTCTTTCCCAGATAATGAGCATAGCCTTCGGCAAAACCGGCAGATACAGGCAATCCTCTTAGCAAATACTTCTTTTTCTCTTTCTTATGAATCCTCGAGCCCTGCGCCTTTGACAATCTTTTCCTTAAATCCCGTGTCTCGTCCTTCTTCTTTTTTAGGTTTTCAAGAAGACCGCTGTATGCCGCTGTGGCAGAAATCTGCGAGGCTATCGTCGAAAAGACATTTATGTCGGATTCGGAAATACCTGTTTCCCTAAGCGTCTGAACTACCAGAACCCCGAGTGTGTCCTTGTGATAAACAAGAGGCACACCCAGAAAGGTTCTATAGACCTCCTCGCCACTTCCCTCGAAGAACTTGTATCTCGGGTGATGCGAGGGGTCCACCACAAAAACGGGTTTCGTCCTTTCCCAGACAAGGCCTGTGAGGCCTTCGTGGATACTCATGCGAATTCTGCCCACTGATTCCTTGCTCAAGCCAACTGTGGCTTTCAACACAAGATCATCATTCCCTGCATCAAAGAGATATATTGAGCATACGTCAGTATTGAATTCACTGGCGACCAGCTCAACAATCTTTTGCAGGGTATCTTGAGGCCGGCCAGAATCGGTTATGATCCTGCTGACCTCTTCAATAACCGACATGTTTCCCTTGTGTAGTTTTTTAGCTTTCACGACCCAATCTTCCTCTTGGTTCCAAAACAGTCACAAGTCTCATACCATAGCAATCCGCGACGATCTATCCTTTATTCGGGGTCTGCCTGCATGGCGAGAACTACTTTTGAACATTTTTGTGAAAAGTGCCCTTTATCCTACCATTCGGTAGGATTTTTTCTCTCATGTCTCTGAGGAGAAGTCCAAGGTGAAGTACACATTTAGCTGTGATAACCATAAGTTATTGGCATCTCTGGTGGATTTCCCAGCCTCTGGCATGCCTCTTGATATGTGAAGCTTTTAAGAGAATGTTTTTTGGCGTGAAGTAGAGCCTTAATCACAACGCCTTTTCTCTCGCCACAGAGCTATGATATTGCCCAGGATCTTTTTCTGAAAGTCTGTATCAAGTTATAGCGTGATAAGGTATAATAAAAATATTGTGAGTATAGCCGAGTCCACCATGGAGATTACCGAGCGCAAGAGTGCCGAGGAGGCACTGCGGGAGAGTGAAAAGAAGTATAGTACGCTGGTCGAACAGTCTCTAACGGGTATATATATCGTCCAGGGTGACAAGATCGTATTTGCCAACAACAGATTCGCTGAGATTTTCAGGTACCCAAGAGAGGAGTTGGTAGGTATCGAGTCCTGGAGGTTAGTCCATCCTGAGTACAGGGACTTGAACAAAGAAATAATGGCAAGGAGGCTAAGAGGAGAGGAAGCGCCATCGGAATACGAGGCCAAAGGGCTCACAAAAGACGGTGAAACCATATGGATCGAAAGGAGAAATACGCGCATAGAGCATAATGGTAGGCCTGCCGTATTGGGTAACGTCGTGGATATTACCAAACAGAAGCGGGCAGAGGAAGAACTCCGAAGGATAAACGAGGAGCTTAAGAATTTTGTTGATGTGGTTTCCCATGACTTGAAAAATCCCATCATTTCGATCCAGGGATTTTCTTCTCTGCTGTTCAAAAAGTATCAAGAGAAATTGGGGGAGAAGGGCCGGATGTACCTTGAGGAAATCAAGGGCAGTGCCCGCCGAATGGAGATACTGGTCTCTGACCTCCTCGCGCTGTCGAGAATCGGCAAGATAGCATCTCGTTTTAGGGATGTCTCCTCCCTTGAAATAGTAAGCAATGTAACCTCAGGTCTCCAAGGCAGACTGAAGGAAAAGGACATTGAGCTTGTTGTGGGCAATGACCTTCCCACCGTCTACTGTGATGAAAAAAGGATCTATCAGGTTTTCGAGAATCTTTTCGTGAATGCCATCAAGTTTACGAGTGGCGCTAAGAGCCCTAAGATAGAGATTGGATACGAAGCTGGAGGGAAGTTCCATCAGTTTTACGTAAGAGATAATGGCATTGGAATTGATCCGAAATATCACCGGACAATATTCGAGATGTTCCTTCGGCTAAAAGAAATAGAAGACGAGGAAGGAACAGGTTTAGGGCTCGCAATCGTTGAGAGGATTGTCAATAACCACGGTGGAGAGGTTTGGGTAGAGTCTGAAAAGGGCAAGGGGGCAACTTTCTATTTCAACTTGCCAAAGGCTTCCTGACCGGATTATAGTCTTTAAGAAAAAGACTTTGGGGTTATCGCTTTTGTAAGAAGATGTAAGTTCGTGTTCTATTTCAAACAGATGCTGGACTCTAGATTCTGGGCAGCAGTTCACCGCCCGCTTCGCTTGAGGCACAGAGATCGCGGAGAGATTGATTTTTTCGCTGGAGGCCTGGCGGTTTTGGCCAATCCGGAGACGACGATTGACCAAAAGAGAAAGTCCCTCTGCGTAGTCTGCGTCTCTGCGGTGAACTGTTACGATTCTGGATACTGGATTAAGAGTCGGAAATTATTACGCTTGCCCAGTATCAAGTGACCGGTATCTAGTATCTGGTGAAGCAGTGAAGGCGTGAACTGCTAGGAGATATCTTGGCGACAAAAGTTTACAAAGCGGTCGTGGAAAGGGCCTGTGAGAATATCATCGAGACCATCTTGTTTTGCCTTCCCAACGCCTATAAGGGCACCGTTTATGAAATAGGTCCTCCTCCCGATATGATCGCAAAGCGGATTACCTCTGGCGTCATCGATGAGGAAAGGAGGACCATCTCGTGGGGTCTCCCGGAGTGGTCCGATTATAACCCTCCCGGAAAACCCTGGATTGAATACAGAGATGAAGCGGGCCGTCCCCTGGAAGCCATGGGATGGTGTGTGGAGAACCAGAAGAGTTGGACAGCAGAGGATCCCAGAAATGACACTAGGAGTGTCAGGCTTCAGGTGGAAAGCGTGTGGGAAGATTCCCACCACATGGAACCGGTTTTAATCCCAAAAGAGGATTTATACTCCGGAAATGGGCCGCTCCTGCAATACCCCAGAAACTGCAAACGCGAAATCATCTGGCAGAACAAGAAATATGTGGTGGTAGCTGTCATAAAGATTCATTTCCGCCCACATACCATCAAGACTAACAGCTCGGAGACCAGGGTCATCAAGAGACTGTCCCTATCCCTCGGCACTGAACTCCTTTCCTACCAGTTGCGCCAGCAATCCCTTGAGGCGATGCGCGAACTGGCACAGGACAAGCTAAATTCCTGTAATGTCCTTGCGCACTCGCTACGCAATGCCATTGCCAAATCCGGTTTCATTTTCTCGCTCATCAAACTGGAACTGGGATTCCTGAGAGATCAATGGGAGCGACTGGTGTTAGAGCACTCGGATCAACAAGGGATGAAGCAAAAGGCGGTTCATGCGCTAAATGAAGCGTTGAAGAACATGGGCAAAGGATCCGATGATCAGGGAAAAGATCTCCTGGGGATTCAGAACCGATTTTTGGACTTTTCGCCACCTGCTGAGCAGGGTGAAAAGTGGGTGTGTGCGCATATAGAGGAGAGGTGGAATGAACTGCTAGCCGAGAAGCCCCTGGATGAGGAACATGAAAAAGAGGTCCGACGTGGTATTGATGAACTGAAAAGATCCCTTTACCTCGGGAGAGATCCGGATATTCTTGCAGCCTACGACAAGATGCCAGAGGGTTTAAAGAAGGAGTGGACTGACCTTATTTACAGAGACACGGGTCAACTGGACGCACAATTCCTTGACAGATCAATCCAAATCCTCCAAGATCCTTCCCTCAACCTTCCCTACCGCGAGAAGTCTAGAAAGAGCCTGATCTACCTCAAAACCCTTGCTGAGATTATGGGTGAGCTGGAACAGAGCACGAATTCGGTTTTGCAACAAGTGCTCAACGGATCAAAAATACAGGAAAGATAACGGTAGAAATTTGCTTTCACTCCATCTTTCCTTCCTTCCGGTAGGAATCACCCTTCATCCCACCGCTGTGTAGGGAATTTTCATCTCATTACCTGAAGCGAAGAAGTGCAGATATGCTGTTTTTCAGCAATAGCATTGCATAGTTAACAGCATTTGCTCGATCGGTCATCCCTCGTGGCACGACTCTTGATATCCATACCTCTAAAGCCCACAGGCTTGTCAGCTGAGAAAACTGGAGTCTTGGAGTAATGGAGTACTGGAAAATGCCAAAGAGCGCCCCGTTCACTTACTGACCGTGCTGGGGTAGTAGTGAGACCAACAAATCAACCTGTGAACGGTTACAACACAATACATATTTGGGAGG
>JADFWK010000003.1 GCA_015223015.1 Pseudomonadota bacterium | reverse complement strand
CCATAATATCCATCTCTGGTTTGACCCTGGAGCCTTCTCTTGCCGCCTTTGGCGGCATTGGGTTTTTGTCCTTCCATCCCCGCCCGCCTCGCCTGAGCGGCTCGCGATGGCGGGCAGGTGGGAAGGACAAAAGAACAACAAAAATCATGTTTACCCGCCATACTTCTGGCGGGTTAATCCTGTCTAATAGATTAAGGAAGATAAACTAGAGTTTCTTTCATGAATAACTCCGAAGCGAAGCTTTGGAGTCAGATGCTGACAACGGACGAGTGATATCACCTAAAATGGGGATACCAGTCTAATCATTTCACGAGTGGCCTGATCCATCCCTACCATCACCGCCCTGGCAATGATACTGTGACCAATGCTGTATTCCTCTATTTCAGGGATAGATGAAAATCTTTTTACATTAACGTAATTAAGGCCATGTCCGGCATGTACTCTGAGTTTGAGTTTCTTTGCAACCTTTGCTGCCTGAGAGATTTTTTCAAATTCCTTAAGTATCTCTGGTTCTGATTTTGCGTCACTGTAATGCCCTGTGTGGATCTCGATTATGTCTGCCCCTGCATTGAAGGACTCCTGGATTTGATCATGGTTCGGATCAATAAAAAAACTGACAGAGATACCTGCCTCCTTTAAGGTGCCGGTCACTCTTTCATATTCCTCTTTATTGCGGATAACATCGAGGCCACCCTCAGTGGTCAACTCTTCCCGTTTCTCTGGCACGAGGGTTACCATATCCGGCTTAACGGTAAGGGCGATATCCACCAACTCTTTAACTGCAGCCATTTCCAGATTCAATATGGTTTTGACGGTTTTTCTAAGGAGACTCAGGTCGCGGTCCTGAATGTGTCGCCGATCTTCTCTCAGATGACAGATGATCCCTTCAGCGCCAGCTAACTCAGCTATACCAGCAGCCAAAACGGGATCAGGCTCATCGATTCCCCTGGCTTCACGGATTGTTGCAACGTGATCAACATTAACAGATAAAATGGCCATTCTTATTCACTCCTCATCTAATATTTCACGGTTCAGTGTTCATGAAATCGTAAAAAGTCATTTTAACGCCTGGATACCCGCCTTCGCGGGTATGACGGCTATTGTATCTGCTTGATATTAAGTTCTTTATTGTCATTCCCACATAGGCGGGAATCCAGATAAATGGGAAAATTCAACTTTTTACGAGTTCATCAACTTTGGTATTCGACATTTCCTTGTCACCTAGTCCATGAGCGGCAAAATCCGATCTGTCTCTTCATCCATCCGCCGGGCTTCTTCGTCTGACTTTTCGTGGTCATAGCCGAAAAGGTGCAAAAGACCGTGAACTAAGAGCCTGTTAATAGTCTTATCAAGGGTCTCGCCAAGGCTCTTTGCGTCTCTCATAGCAGCATCGAGGGATATAACAATATCTCCCAGCATTGGTATGTCAAGCCCCATATCGTCGCTGTCTCTCATGGGAAAGGCAAGAACATTGGTGGGACCCTCTCTCTTGAGAAAACAGTAGTTGAGCTCTGCTATATGTTTATCATCGGTAAAAAGTAAACTCAGTTCACCGTCACGGCATCCCAAGTCTTTTAAGATCCTCGTTAGCTTCATTCTTACCCTTACGGGATCTACGTTTTTCATGGGATGGCGGCACGTTATTTGAATCTCCATTTTCTCTATTTTGACCTGCTTCACCTTTGATTATTGGTTCTGGATACTCAATCCGGCTGTGAAAGATACCGCTCAAGGTCTTGGTAAAGCTTTTGGCGATTTGGTTTAGGTCCTTTAATGTCAACTCGCACTCATCAAGCTGTCCGTCTGAGAACACACCATTCATGATCTTCTGCACCATTCCCTGAATCCGTGCAGGGGTAGGATCTACGAGGGTCCTGGATGCGGCCTCGACTGCATCTGCCAGTAATACGAGTGCCACTTCTTTGGTCTGAGGTCTAGGGCCAGGATACCTGAAATCTTGCTCTTTTACGGGAGACGATCTACCTCCCTTTTTCCCACTCTGATCCTTGGCCTTCTCATAGAAATAGGAGATGAGACCCGTACCGTGGTGTTGCTCGATAGTATCTATTATCTCTTTTCCAAGCCTTTGCTGTTTTGCAAGCTCTACCCCATCTTTGACATGGGAGATGAGAATAAGACTACTCATCGACGGTGCAAGTTTCTCATGCCTGTTTTCACCTCTCGCTTGGTTTTCCACAAAGTAGAGTGGTTTCTTGATCTTGCCTATGTCGTGGTAATAGGCACTCACCTTTGCCAGGAGGGGATTTGCATGTATACTTTCAGCTGTTGCCTCAACCATGGTGCTCACAACAACACTGTGATGATATGTGCCGGGGGCATTAACCATGAGATCTTTGAGGATCGGCTGATCCAGGCTAGACAGTTCAAGGAGTTTGATATCTGTTGTAAAACCAAAGGCCATCTCTATCAAGGGCAAGAAGCCGGTGGCGATAACACCTGCCAAGGCACCTCCCAGGAAACCGGCGATGATGGAAAGGGCGCTGGTTGTAGAATAAAGATTTCCGTGCAGGGCCTGAATCAAAAGGGCAAGGACCATATTCAAAAGACCAACTCTCATGCCCGTTTTTATCAATACCATTCTTTCTCTGCAATCTCTTACCCCGTATGCTGCCAGAAGAGATCCTAAGAGGAAGTAAATGAGAAACTCCACCTTCCCCTCTAGCGCAATGGAAGCCAGAATAGAGATGATCAATGAGAAGGCGATTGCCACATCCAGACCCAGAAATATGCAGATCAAGATGGCCCCCAAAGAGATTGGCAAGGCAAAGAGAAGAACTTGAGCAGTGAAAAAAGGGAAACCCCGGGCTACCTCTTCAGCCACTACATTGTACAAGAGCACAACCAAAAACATGAACAGGAGGGCTGCACTCAGGAAGGTCAGGTTTCTGGTATTTTCTTTGAAGACGTTGGGCCTCTTGAGCACTACTAGGTAACTCAAGGCCAACATGATCCCAATCATGAGTGTCGTGCTAAGGGCCATCCCTGGGATAAGGGTGTTTCTGGTTAATTGGGCCTGGGTCTCTAGTTTCAAGAGGTGCGTTGGGTTTATTTTTTCTCCCTCCCTGACAATCATCTCACCCTTTTTAACTTGGAAATAGATAGGTTTTACCGAATTTTTGGCCTCCTCTTTTTGGAGCTCTGTCTCCCGTTTGTTGAAGGTTATGTTAGGCCTAACAAGCAATTGCCCAAACCGACCGATACTTGCAGCAGTGTCTGATCCGGTTTCCTCAGTTAGGCTTTGGTCTATTATCTGACTGATGTGTTGGCGGGCACTCTCAGGATCATAGAAACGATCAAGATCATCTACCTTGAGCTCTGTTTGGGTATCAATATCCCTGAGAATTATCCCTTTTCCCTTCTGGCTCATCAAAACAGTGTTGTCTCCTACAACCCCTTTCTGAAAGATTCGATTTGCTGCAGTCAGCACCGTGTTCTCTATCTGGGGAGAAAACCCATTTTTCATGAGCTGGTCAAAGAGAGCGGGGTCGGCGGTGATTCCTGAAAGTTCGAAAAATGTCTCTCGTAATTGCCTGCGTTTTTCTGAGCGCAGGGCTGACTCCAACTCAGCTGACTGAATAAGTTCTAATTCTTCTCTGCCGTAAGTGAAGGATTCCTTGATCCTTTTGCTCGTGTATGCCGCTGACCTGTCGAAGTCATAGACAAAAAGAGATGATTTTATTGCCTCATCTTTCCTTTGTTTGGTTAATTCCTTATCTTCCACAAGGAAATCACGGGGCGCCTTGATATCCTTACGAGCTACATCACCGAGAGAATAGTTTTCTTTGGATAACATCAGTGTATTGGGGAAGAGCAGGAGGGAAATGGTGCCACTCAAAATGATCAGATAAACCCATGTTTGAATCTTGGGGTTTGCCAGACCGAGGCGTGTTCCTATCCATTTTAAGGGCGAGGTGATTTCCCTTTCCAACTTTTTGCTCTTGACTGGCGCTAGTTTTTTGTTTTTCTCGGGCATGAGATCAGTCTTCTATTCTTTCATAAGCATCTATAATTTCTTGCACCAATGGATGTCTGACAACATCTTCCCTGCCAAAATAGACAATCTTTATGCCAGGTATGTGGGCCAGGATATCCCTGGCCTGTATAAGGCCTGAAGCCTTTCCTTCAGGAAGGTCTGTCTGGGTAATATCTCCCGTTATAACGGTTTTGGAGCTAAAGCCAAGGCGGGTCAGGAACATTTTCATCTGTTCAGGTGTAGCGTTCTGAGCTTCGTCTAATATCACAAATGAGTCATTAAGTGTTCTGCCTCTCATAAAGGCCAGAGGTGCTACCTCTATGATTCCGGTTTGAATAAAGCGGGAGGCACTCTCAAAATCCATAATGTCATGAAGTGCATCATACAGTGGTCTCAGATAAGGATTCACCTTTTCGTAGAGATCTCCAGGCAGGAAACCTAATTTCTCACCAGCTTCCACCGCAGGTCGTGCTAAGACTACCCTATTTACCTCCTTTTTCATCAAGGATGATATGGCCATTGCCATGGCAAGATATGTCTTTCCCGTGCCAGCTGGTCCTATACCAAATACAATATCGTATTTTCGAATGCTGTCGATATAATTCTTCTGGTTGATACTCTTGGGCGTTATTGTCCTTTTTTTTGATGGAATGTATACTCTATCTAAAAAGATTGGTTTCAGTTCTGCCTTATGGTTACTGGCAAGGATTCGCAGGGAATAGTCAACATCTCTGTCGTAAATAGGGTATCCTTCTCTGAGCAATCCATAGAGCTGGTTCAACAGATTCTCGGCCATCTCGAGCTCTGAAAGAGAACCTTGTAGAGTGAGATCATTTCCCCTGATGTTGATTGTTATGCCAAGAGTTTTTTCTATCAACCGGAGATTGTTATTCCTCTCTCCATAGAGACTTCTGACTAATTCATTATTATCGAAGGTGACCCTTTTGGTTTCGACATCCTCTCTATTATGTGGTAGCTCGGACAACGGTTGTTTATTTCCTTACAGATTTTTTTCTTATGATTGATAGTACAAGCAAACTGCTCTTATTATCATACGAAAGTAATCCTATGCAAGCAAAACAATGCCAAGCCTATCCCGTTTTTGTCTTGACATGAAACTAATCTGGCCTTAAATCAACAGTGATGTCAATTTCTGAAGGTATTAACAAATAATCAGTGGGAAGAGTGGCCAAGCAATACAGGGTAGTGTTTTTGGGTGTTATGAATGATGAGGAGGCCTTTAGGAATAATATGGTCAAACTCGGGGTATCTTACACTGACCTGGATAAGTATATAAAGAACACACCGGTTGTGCTGAAAAGGGATTTACGGTTGGCCGATGCCCGGAAATATGCCGATGCCATCATTAATGCCGGCGGGTTAGTGAATATTCAAGAGACAGGGGAATTTCCCGAGACTCGGTCTCCCACTAAAAAAAGAATCGCCTCTCCCCGCCAGGATTTCGTGGTCTGCCCCAACTGCGGTTTTAAACAGAAAAAAGAAGATTTCTGTGTGAGATGCGGCTTTGATCTGAATTCTGCTGTTTAAGAGGATTCTATCTCAGTCCACAACCTTAAAAACTATATCCTTTTCTCGTACCCTTTCCCCAACCTTGACACCGATCATATCACCAGGTTTGGCTTCATCAACCGGTTGGTTATCCACTTCCATGCTCTTTACCTCTTCGGTAAAGTCTGTGGTGTGGCCCTTATACATTAAGGTATCACCTGTTTTGATAGATCCCTTTGTAACCTCAATGGCAGCCACGCTTGGTTTGGCAAAGAATTTAACAATCACACCAACTTCTTCCTCAGGCATAGTAAGACCTCCATATGTAGACATTCTGTGGGTTTTTATACCAGCAATTTCTTGGTCTGTCAAGAAAACCACTTCCCAAGTCAGGGCAACGTCAAAGTCCAGGGTATGGGTGTCTTTTTTTTGGATTAGTGGGAGTTTCAAAATGGTTTATATCGATGGAGCCTATGATTCTAAGGCTTAGGGCGCAATAAACCATTTTGAATCGACCCAGTAAGGGGCCATGTTAT
>JADFWK010000205.1 GCA_015223015.1 Pseudomonadota bacterium | reverse complement strand
GTGGTGCCCCATACGCGGAAATGGATCTTATTCTCATAGTCATAGGCAAATAGGAACTTGGTTTGTTCATCCCGGAACGGGGCCCCCTTGAATTCATCTTCGGTATCCTTGATCTTTCCCCCCATCTGCTCCAACTCCAGCAGGGTTTCATAGCTCTCCCTAGCAGCAATATACCGTGAAATGGCATTGGTATAGCCTCCAGTATACTCAAGCTCCCACTCCACCACCTCTTCGGCAGTAATGGTAGAATTCGGGTGAGGGGTATTTATCCAGTGATCACAGCCTGATCCTCCACTCCCACTTCTTATAGTGGCTCCCTTTTCTACCAACACAACCTTTGCTCCCAGTCGAGCCGCGCTGATAGCGGCCCAGCATCCGGCTATACCACCACCCAAAACAAGCACCTCTGTGTCAACCTCAGTTTCTTTACCGTATTCTATGGGATACGGCCACTCAGGGATGCCGTGTCCTTGAATTAATTTATTCCAATCCATACTTCAGTCCGTTTTCTTTGATGGTTGTCTATCCATTAGATACCTGGCTTCCCACATGGTTTCCCACCGTCTAATCAGTAGTAACCTTCATCACTTATCCATCAGTAGGGAGCCTGGAGAATTTGAATTCCCCGTTCTCACCCTTCCGGATAGCCAAAAAGACCTTCCAGTTTTCATCATCTTGGTCGGGATAGTCGGCCCTGCGAAACCCGAAGGGAATGGGCCTGCTTTCCTTCCTCTCCATAGAGGATTTTAAGACCAGCTCAGCATTATCAATGATGGATTTCACATCCAGGCACCGTCCCAGTTCATGAGGATTTTCTGCCTTCAAGGGAGCCACCCTGGCATCTTCCAGACGCTCCAGCCCCCGCTTCAACATCGCCTCACTGCGAACATCACCGCAGTAAAAGTCCATGAGATTCTGAACTCCAGTCTCCACTTCCTTCCAGTAAAATCCCTGTTTACGGTTCAAGATTTCGGTACACATTTCCTTTCGAGCCTTCACCGTGACCTGGCTTGCGGGCAGGAAGGCCTTTTGTGCCTTGGCCCGTTTTGAAGCCATCTCCCCGGAATACCAGCCCTGAGTAAAGGCTCCTGAGGAGGCCTGCCATGGAAGTCCAGCCACCTCATCGCCTGCAGCAAACAGATTCTTAATGTCTGTCTCTAAGTTCTTGTCTACCCACAATCCCTTGGCTGCCGTGCCCGATATTTCACGGGGCCAAAATCCGGCATATTCTTGTCTGTTCTTTCTGAGATCTGCCCCTTCCTCACCCTGAAAATAACGCAGAAATTGGGTACCTTTGCCCTCATTCCTGATGGACCATTCAATATATGCAACTTCCTCATCAGTAGCCTCACTGAAATCGAGGTAAAATGGGCCCCCACCCCCGGCGTGCCTCTTGATCAGAGTGGGTCTCACCCCACGCCACGCCTTCCTTTCCTCTAGCCATGTTCGCCTGACCCCCTCCGTCCACTTTTCATTGCCCAGGTTCTCCCAGTCATAAAAGTAAGTCCTATCAACAATGACATTCCCCTCTCCGTCGATTATACGGGCAGCCGGCTGAACCGTATTCCGAGGGTCGCCATAATTTGGGTTGTAATTGCCACACGCACCCAATCCAAGAATGTTGCTGAGAAATTCAACACCTATAATCGGCAAACCAGCACGGATGGCCATAGAGGTACCGTCACCACTCATGGGCGAGGGCATCCGCGTATTAAAGTCAAAGCCCGTGGGATTGCGACTCAACCGGTTCGACCTCCCGCTGGATAAAACCACCGCCTTTGCCTTGAAAAAGTAGATATCACCGGTACGTACACTTACCCCCACTGCCCCAGATATCTGGCCATCGGTAGTAACTAAATCGGTCATCTGCACCCGGTTAATGATGTTGACCCCTCTTCTTTTCGCCTCTTGGGCGAGCGTCGGCTTTAACGGCTTTCCATCAAAGTTTAACGAGGTAGGCACACTGTGAAACTGGGGTACGATCCTGAATTGTCCCGGGACTTTGCTATCTTCATACCTGAAGTTGACGCCCCACCTTTCCAGGTCCAGCACCCGGTCAAAATTGGTGCCGGCGACCAGAGAGAAGAGGTCTCTTCTGAAGAAGCCGTAGGCAGTTCCCTGGCGATGGTCCTCTGCCATATCGTCAATGGTATAGCCCATCTTCTCATGGACCGGAGGGATATAGGCCCATGTGTGGTCTATTCCAGAAGCAGCGCAACCGCTTCGTATGGTATTGGACTTGTCTACCAAGGTGACCCTAACCCCCTCCTCTTCACTCGCTTTAATCGCTGCCATGCATCCGGCCAAGCCACCCCCAATCACCAGGACATCGGTTTCGACAGGTATGACTTTTAATTTCGTCATCTCTTGCTCCTCAGATTTTTCACCGCATCACTACCTGAATGGTTATGCTTTGTTACCGCTTGAACGAGCCCCTCATTTGGAATGGGGTAATGATCTTGATCGCCCCTTCATCCTGATGGGGGCAGTGTGAGATACAGCACCCACCAAACCAGCATTCCTCAGGATACAGAACAAGGGGTGGCTTTCCTTTTTCCGGATTGGGCGCAAAGACATCGCACATACACACCTCGACACACATGTTGCACCCATCACAGACATCCTCATTGAAATAAATGTGCTTGAATCCCAATTTACTTCCTCCCTGGGTTTTAAGCTTGTTCTACCTGTAGATCCCCTTCCCTTGCGTGGACACTTTTCTTCCTCCATTGCAAGAGGGTTATAACAATGCACAGGATCAATCCCGCGAAAAATAGGATAGGACTTTTAACTATAAAAAATATCAATAACGACAATCCCCCTAACGCAGCCAAAAGCCTTTCCAGTGCATTGCAGTTCACAAGATAGTAGCCTACAAATGCCACCTCCAGAGCGAATAAGCATGCGACACCTGCAATAATGCCCATAACTGCCCCTAGGGGTTCTTGGGGTTGTAACAGTAATATGGGACAATATATGAACATGATAGGAATGATAAAGCCTCCTATGGCTGCCTTTGTGGCCTCAATAGCAGATGCTATGTACGAGGCATCTGCCAGCTTTGCTGCAATAAGAGC
>JADFWK010000204.1 GCA_015223015.1 Pseudomonadota bacterium | reverse complement strand
TTTTTCTCAGATATGACTTCGCTCTACCGCACCATGGGCAACTGTCGGAAGTATAGACCAAAACCTTGAGGCGTTGTCCCTTACCTTCCTTTTTTGCGACATGTTTGGTGCCGCTCAACAATCGGCTATAATCATCCTCACTCTGGATGCCCAAAATATATTCTGCCGGCTGACCTTTTCTCAGGGTGAGAAGGGTAGGAACGGAATCTATCCCATAACTTGGATGTATGTCTCTTACCTTTGAAGCATTAACCTTGAATAGTGCAACGTCAGGATGTTTTCGATGGAATGAATCTAGGACCTCTAATGTCTGCTTACTCTTCTCTGAGGAATCAGTATAAAACAAGATCATCATAAAATCGGTATGACTTTGTGTAAGACTCGACAAATGTTTTTGATCCCGTATTTTCTCTATCATAAGGTTTTTTCTCTCGCAAGATAAAAGGTTCTATTGCTAACTAGGAAACAAATAACAGCCGTAAGTAAATTCTTGCTAATCATCTCTTTGGAAATTGTCAAGGTCTGAAAATATAAATAATGATAAATTCCCGTGCTCTGAGTGGCCAGCCAGCTTATTGTCGTAAATCTGCTGTTTGGCCTGAATTTACACACACCTATTGCGGGCTTCATCCGCATTTTGCAGCAATTCACCGGCCTGCTGCCGAGACCTGAGGGATTTTTTCACTATGCAAAAAATTTAAGGAAAATAGTTGACAGAACGTGATGAGGGTATTAATAAATACACATGAGAATGAGAAGCATTCGCAACATAGAAAGTTATATGGAAGGTCGCCCGGTAACTGCTCAACGCCAGTTACTTCTAAACCTAATTAAGAAAGCAGGTGGACATATCAGCGCCAAAGAACTGTACAGGCGGGCCAGCAGGAAAAATGAGTCTATAAGCCTGGCTACAGTGTATCGTACTCTGCGGCTATTTAAGGATTTGGGCCTTATCGAGGAGAGAAGGCTTGGGCAGGTAAACTGGTGTTATGAGATAAAGGACTTGGCCGAGCATCAGCATCTGGTGTGCAGTTGCTGTGGTAATGTTATCGAGTTTGATAGCAACCTTATTCGGAAAATAATTGAGAAGGTGCAGCGTGATTATGGCTTTAGCGTCACCAAAACTGAACTATATATGGAAGGGTACTGCGAAAAATGCAAGGATGTGGCCAGCAATAGAGCAGGGTCAGGTGAAGTGCTTGGGATGCTTATCAAGCAGATAGACACACAGAAGGCAAAGGGAAGCATCTCAGAAAAGGCGAAGAGCCACACGGGGCAAAAAGGAACTGTCAAGACATAGTCGTTGCAAGGGCATTCTGTATGGGGTGATTAAGTGAAGATATCCGTTTGCGGTAAAGGGGGTAGCGGCAAGAGTACAATCGTCACCTTGTTAGCCAATCAGGCGAGAACAATGGGCTACCGGGTACTAGTTGTAGACTCAGATGAGTCAAATTCAGGCCTTTTTCGGATGTTTGGTTTTGACCAGCCGCCTGTACCCCTAATGGAGCTTGTCGGTGGCAAAAAGAAGGTCCAAGAAAAGATGAAAAGGGGCTATTCCGCTGCTGAGGCTGAGACAGGAATGAGGGTGATGACCCAAGAACACATCATGGTTGATGATATTCCCGTCGAGAATATCCTTAAGAGGGATAATCTAAGGCTGGTGAGCATAGGGAAGATTCTCCAGTCATTGGAAGGTTGCGCCTGCCCCATGGGGGTTCTGAGTCGTGAATTTTTGAGGAAGCTTAGCCTCGCCAGAGACGAAATAGCTATTGTAGATATGGAAGCGGGAGTGGAGCACTTTGGCAGGGGTGTTGAGACAAGCATAGATACTGTGCTTATCGTGGTTGAGCCTTCCTTTGAATCTCTCCAGCTCGCTGAAAGGATAAATGGCCTCTCTCGTGGGATTGGGATCGATAACATTTGGGCTATCCTGAGCAAGGTTCCATCAGATGGGATAGCCTCAAAGTTAGAGTATGAATTGGGCACGATGGGCATCGATATGATCGGATGTATCCATTATGATGCAGAAATTTTCCAATCCGGTTTAGAAGGTGTCAGCTTTGGCAAAGGAAAGGCAGGTGAGGAGATTATAGATGTGTTGGATTCACTTGTTTCAAGAGCTAATCCAGGGCATTAGTTCCTCTGGCTGGAGTAAGCCATGATAATTGATAAAAATAGAAATAATTAGAGAGAAAGGGGGTCTTTAAAGTGTGTCTGGCAAAGGCATATACGAATAGGGAAATGGGTGAACCAATCCTGGAAAATATTAGCCATATGGACCTTGATGGTAAAAGCATACGAATGGAAACGATGTTTGGGGAAGAAAAGGTCATCAAAGGTAAAGTGCTCGAGGTAGACTTTGAAAATTCTAAGGTAATATTGGACATCAGCAATATCCTCGGCGAAGGTGATATGCCGGAATTGGCCCCAAGTTAAAAGATACCTACCGGCGAAATGTTATGTGAGGATCGTCAAGTTTACATCACGTCGCGGGCGAAGAGGTGGTGCGTGGCTAGAGCTTAACAAGGTATTATCCCGTGCGGTTACATGCTGGAACACATGAACACGGCAAAGAGCCTAGAAGGGATGAGGAAGAAGGGCGGAGGATTGATTTAAATGAAAGAGCCGTTAGGATAGTGCAGAGGATAGGCATTAGGAGATGGCAGACCGTTTTGGATTTTGGTTGTGGCTTTGGCATCTACACGATTCCAGTGGCCAGAATAGTTGGTAGGAAAGGCAAGGTTTATGCCCTGGATAAAGACAAAGATGCCCTAGACCACCTGATGCAAAAGGCTGACTCAGCCCATTTGAAGAATATGGAAATAATAACTTCATCCGGGGGGCCAAAGATTGAACTACCAGAGGAATCGGTAGATGTGGCCCTTCTCTTCGATGTCCTTCACCATTACTACTTCCCCCAGATGGATGAAAGAAGAAGACTCATGGATGAAATTCATAGGATCACAAAAGCAAATGGATTTATTTCAGTCTGGCCGAAACATTTGGAATCCGAGGCAAGAGATGAGATAGAGCGTGCCAATTTTTATCTGGAAAAGGAGTATTCCGGGACCCTGATACACAACAATAAGGACATTGAGACAGGAAGAGTAATGAATTTTAGGAAGAAGCTAGGGTTCTGCTGAGGCTGTATGTATTATGATTGGTAATTTTATGGAACAGTGGGTTCGATTTGGCTATGGGGGGAACTGTTCCAAGGTTTTTTTGCAGGGTTTTTATATACACCATTAACAATACCAACTCAGAGGAGGTAGCATGACTAAGGTAGTAGAGATTACAGACAAGAATTTCGAGCAAGAGGTTTTAGAATCAGATGTTCCTACAGAGGTTGATTTCTGGGCACCCTGGTGTGGTCCCTGCCATATGGTATCGCCTATATATGACAAGCTTTCAGAGGAATATAACGATTTCAAGTTTTGCAAGATCAATGTGGATGAGAATCCACGCACTGCCCAGGAATTCAATATTGTGAGCATCCCCATGCAGATGTATTTCAATAGCGGCGAAAAGGTTGATGAGATTCTCGGTGCAGTGCCTGAACATATGATTCGTTCAAAGGTTGAGGATATTCTGAAAA
>JADFWK010000203.1 GCA_015223015.1 Pseudomonadota bacterium | reverse complement strand
TGCTATTCATCCAGTTTTTGAGAAGAGCCTATGGATATTTGGTGCTATGGAAGGCATCATCAAGTGGAAAAACACACGAATCTATACTTCATAAACCCAGGAATAATGACTGATGGAATGGTACCTCGCCTTAGCGGTAATAGTAGGGCTTTTTTTGATCTTATTAGTACTTGGCATGCCAGTAGCCTTCTCATTCCTTTTCGTAAACATTATTGGTGCAGTTCTATGGTGGGGCGGTGAAGAGGGCTTGCGCCAACTTATCATCAGCATCTCTGGTTCAGTTACCAGGTTTGCCTTAATGCCGGTACCCATGTTTATCCTTATTGGCGAGGTGATGTTTCATTCCGGGATAGCTCCGCAGGCTATAAGCTCCCTAGATCAATGCATAGGCCGTGTACCAGGTAGATTATCTCTATTAGCAGTGCTCTCAGGAACCATATTTGCTACTCTCAGTGGCTCATCTGTGGCTGGTACTGCTACTCTCGGTTCGGTGCTGACGCCCGAGATGGAAAAGCGTGGCTATAAAAAACCAATGAGCCTTGGGCCTATACTTGGCAGTGGAGGCCTATCTATAATGATACCTCCCAGTGCTCTCGGTGTTCTCTTGGCTGCTCTTGCCAAAATATCTGTAGGAGCTATCTTAATAGCTATTATCTTTCCTGGGTTGTTGATGGCTGTTCTTTATGCAGGCTATATTATCATACGATGCTGGCTTCAGCCCTCCATTGCTCCTGTCTACAAAGTGGCTTCTGTGCCTCTATCAAAGAAGATTGCTGACCTAGTGTGGTACGTTTTGCCATTAGGTTTCATCGTCTTTTCTATCATCGGGGTTATCTTCATGGGACTTGGTACACCATCAGAGGCCGCTGCCTTAGGTGGGCTTGCTTCCTTTATTTTAGCAGCTTTTTATGGACGATTGAATTGGGAGACAGTAAAAAAATCCGTTGGGATCACGCTCCACATTACAGTCATGATGCTCATGATTTTCACCGGCTCTACAGCCTTTGCTCAGATTCTAGCCTATACTGGCGCTACTACAGGCCTCTGCACATTCTTCGTAGGGCTTCCTTTGCCACCTATGATGATTCTGGTTATTATGCAGCTCCTCCTGGTAGCAATGGGTACCTTTATGGAGCCATTGGCTATGGTGATGGTTGTTCTGCCTATATATCTACCTATCGTTTATGCCTTGAATTTCAATCTGCTCTGGTTTGGGGCAATCATGCTCCTCAACATGGAGATGGCAACTACCTCCCCACCCTTTGGCCTTGGCCTTTTTGCCATGAAGGGCGTAGCTCCCTCTGACACAACAATGGGTGACCTTTACAGGGCTGCTCTCCCTTTTCTTGGATGTGACTTGATAGCTATGCTCGTAATAATGTTTTTCCCTCCGCTTGCGCTCTGGCTGCCAAGCTTAATGCATTAGTAGACGGCTCAAGGTGCAAGACTTGAGGCCTACGTAAGATCGGGTAGAAGGGCATTTTGTTGTGCCCTATGCCTTTGGCCATAGCTCGTAAAGACGATTAATTGGAGATTTATGCAATACTTGATCCTACAGAACAGAAACGTTTCACACAACTATTTCAAGCTTGCCCTGGATATCTCTGAAGCTTTCAATGTACCAAAACCAGGACAGTTTTACAATATAAGGTGCGGTGAAACGAAAGATCCTCTCTTGAGACGACCATTCAGTATGCACAGGTTGATAAGCACAAAGGGGTCAGTTCACCTTGAGATCCTTTATCGGGTCACTGGCAAGGGGACAGAATGGCTCTCCACGCGGAAGAGGGAGGAAGACCTGGACATCATTGGCCCTTTTGGTAACGGCTTTATTATCGAAGAGAGTGTTACAAACATAGTGATGGTCGCCAGAGGCATAGGAATCGCTCCACTGTATGCAGTTGGTGAGGCTTTCCGCAGAGCAAACAGGGTAACCAACATCTATATCTTGATGGGAGCCCGGATAAAAGAGAGGATCTTTTATGACGAGGAATGTAAGAGGATTGGAGAGGTATTTCTCTATACGGATGATGGGAGCAGGGGATTTCCGGGTAACGCGGCTAATCTACTTGTTGATTTATTGGAGCGTAAGAGATTGCCTGAAAAATTCTCTTTGTATGCCTGTGGCCCAGCAGATATGTTAAGGGAATTGGCAGATATCTCAGAGAAATTTGGATTTTCAGGACAGGTTGCCCTTGAAGGCCATATGGGATGCGGATTTGGTGCCTGCCTTTCTTGTGCGTGCCCGCTGAAACCTGGGTATGTAAGGAGAGATAAACATTGGGAAAAGCCTGCCTTACAATGGTCTGAGGATGGGAATTTGGTTTACTCCCTCATTTGCAAGGATGGACCCATTTATGACATTCAGGAGGTGGATTGGGATGAGTGGCTCGCCTGACCTTTCGGTAGATATTGGCCCAATGAAATTGAAAAATCCTGTTATGCCCGCATCAGGTACCTTTGGATATGGACAGGAGTACTCGGAATTTTTAGATTTGAATCGTCTGGGTGCCATTATTGTGAAAACTATTACCTTGAAGCCTCAAGTAGGGAGCTACCCGCATCGCTCAACAGGGGTTGCCTGTGGATTTTTAGCAAACATTGGGCTACAAAACGTTGGTGTCGACCGGTTCATTGAAGAGAAACTTCCCTATTTTGATAGTATTGATTCACCTCTCGTGGTAAGCATCGGCGGACAAAGCGTTGAAGAATTCGTTGAAGTGGCCAACATCCTGAACCGCCAGAAAAGGGTAAATGCCCTTGAGGTAAATATCTCCTGTCCAAACGTAGACAAAGGCGGGATGCAATTCGGCGTGGACCGAGAAGTCACCAGGGATCTGGTGAAACGTGTTCGGGATGTTACAGAAAAGGGGCTGATTGTCAAACTCACTCCCATGGTGACCGACATACGCCCCTTTGCGGAGATCTGCCAGGTCAGTGGGGCTGATGCCGTCTCCCTTATTAATGCCCCTGTGGGCATGGCTATTGACATCAATACAAGACGTTCAAAACTGGGGAGAAACATGACTGGTGGCCTAGTGGGCCCTGCAATTAGACCTTTTGCCCTGTATCTTGTGTGGCAGGCGAGCAAAACCATAGATATCCCGGTTATCGGCATCGGAGGAATATCGTCTGCGGAAGATGCAATTGAGTTTTTCATTGCCGGGGCATCAGCCATTGAGATCGGAACCTGGAATTTCATCAATCCGAGCATTATGATTGAGGTTATTGATGGGATACAGGCTTACATGGTAGAGAATAAGATCCAGACCCTGTCCGAATTGATCGGAACTTTATCCTGATTCATGTATAGATTTGAGGATTGCCATGGAAGAGATTACTGTACAGAGGGGTTTTACAAATACACCAGACGGCCAGATTCATTATGCAATGGCCGGCCAGGGAAAGCCGGTTCTGCTCTTACACCAGACACCCCGCTCATGGGATGAATACCGTGATGTGTTGCCTCTGATTGGGAAAAGATATTGGGCAATCGCCATGGACATAGTCGGTTTCGCTGATTCCTATAGGCCAGAAAAGGAGGGTTCAATAGAGCAATATGCCGAGGGGGTAATAGCGTTCTTGGATGCAATGTCGATTGATCGTGCATCCATGGTCGGTCACCATACCGGGGGCGTCATTGCCGTGGAGGTTGCAGCCTCTTACCCTGACCGTGTGGATAAACTTGTGTTATCCTCAACGCCCTATGTGGATGCTGAAGATAGAAAACGTCGAAAAACTCGACCCCCCATAGATGAGGTTGAATTCAAGGAAGATGGAACCCACCTGGTTGAGCTCTGGCAGAGGAGAATGGCGTTTTATCCAAAAAACCGTCCTGACCTCCTGACACGCTTCGTCATCGATGCCCTTAAAGTGGGAGAACGAATGGAAGAAGGGCATCGAGCAGTCAGCAAGTACAGAATGGAGGACAAGGTTCACATGATTAAGGCCCCAACTTTGGTTCTCGCTGGCACAGATGATCCATTTTCATTCCCCAGGATGAAACCGCTATCCGACAGTATCACACACAGCAAGATTGCTATAATAAAGGGGGGAATGGTGCCAATGGTGGATCAAATGCCAGAAGAATTTGCCAAGGTTGTGATAGAGTTTTTAGGAGAAAAGAAATGAAAAGGATCGGTATGCTATATCCTTCATCGGGAATCTCCGAACGGGAGGTGGAGAAGATGCTTCCCCCAGAGATATCGCTTCATGTAACCAGGATCCCCATGAATATGCCTACCTACGACTCTCTATTTCATATGGCAGATTCTGTAGAAGAAGCATCTAAATTGCTGGCCGATGCACAGGTGGAGGTAATCGCATTCAACTGCACTGTAGGGAGCCTCATCAAGGACAAAGGGTATGATCAGGAGATCATCGAAAGGATTAACCGAGCTACTGGGGTACCTGCTACCACCACAACCACTGCAATCGTGGCAGGGCTAAAGGCCTTGGACATTAAGAAACTTATCTTGGTAAGTCCCTATACTGAATTGTTGCACCAGAAGGAAAAGGCTTTTCTGGAAAGTAATGGCTTTCTTGTACTAAATGATAGATCTTTGAGCCTCAGTGACTGTTTCCAGCAATATGAGATGGAGCCGTTACGGTGGCTCGAGATGGTTATAGCAATGCAACAACCTCAGTGTGAAGGCTATTTCATAAGCTGTGGCGGCATCAGAGTAGTGGATGTTATTCAACAACTGGAAAATGAGTTGAAAAAACCGGTGATTACCAGTAATCAGTCCTTAATCTGGCATTGCTTGCGGATAATGGGATTGCAGGAGCAAATAGAGGGATTTGGTCGCTTGCTAAAGACTCCACTTATTTGCTGAGAGGTAAATAACCTTGACTTTTGTAGGCGTTGGAATCTATCCAGGAATAGTGTCAGGGGTACTCGATGTTTCATTTAAGGATTAACAGCGATAAGTGCACTGGGTGCAGAGCCTGTGAGTTTGCCTGTTCGTATCATCACAGAAAGATTTTCAATCCTAAACTGGCGAGTTTGCATATCCGCCGGGCGGAGAGAGAAGGGGAAATTTCTATTATCCTATATAAGGATTTAACCGAGGCAGAAAAGAGGCAACGGTTACCCTGTGATCACTGTGCAGGTGAGCCTGAGCCACTTTGTGTCAAATATTGCGTTGCCGCTGCGCTTACCGTAGCGTAACATAGGAGTTATTAAGTGGAAAAGAAAGCATTTTCCTTTGGAGGGAACGTCCTACGGGTTGATTTAACCTCGGGTTTGACTTGGATGGAGCCAACCAAAGGATATATTCCAAAATTCTTAGGCGGCAGGGGGATAGATAATTCGATTCTGTATAATGAGGTAAAACCGTGGGTAACCCCCTTTGAGCCAGCCAATAGGTTAATATTCGGAACCGGGATTCTGGTTGGCACACTTGCCCCTACTGCTGCCCGCCATAGTTTAGATGCCAAGAGCCCCATGACTGGCGGTATTGGGTCAGCTAACTCCTGTGGTCACTTTTCTGCTGAATTGAAGTTTGCAGGTTATGACCATATTGTGTTTCAGGGGAGATCCAGAAGGCCAGTTTACCTTTGGATAGATGACAAGCGTGTGAAGTTATTGGATGCATCACATATTTGGGGAAAGACAACCGGAGAGACTGATGACCTCATAAAGGAAGATTTAGGCGATGACGAGATTCAGGTTGCCTGTATAGGGCCGGCCGGTGAGAATCTGGTGAGGTGTTCTTGCGTCATTACCAACCGAGCGAGGGCAGCAGGAAGATGTGGGTTGGGGGCGGTGATGGGCTCAAAAAACCTGAAAGCAGTTGCAGTGAGAGGGTCAGGCTCAATAGCGGTGGCTTATCCAGATAGGTTTATGGAGATTGCAAACAAAGCCTGGGAAAAAATAAGGGTGTCTAAGGCAGCAACCACGCGGAGAAAATGGGGCACATACCGAACCCCTGACCTTTATAATGAACGTGGACATTTGTCGGCAAGGTATTTCCAGGATGATTATGTGAACCCCGAAATAATCAGGAATGTAGACCCCGAAATTTTTAAGAGAGATTACGAGGTCAGGAGATTGGGCTACTCTGTCTGCCCAATATCCTGCAGCCACTTCTATAAGGTTACGGATGGACCCTTTGCTGGCTTGGCCTGCGAAGGCATTGAAATTAATGACCTCTTAAACTTTGTAGCTCGATTCGAAATAGATTCCCCGCCGGCCGTAATAAAATTACATTCCCTGTGCAATGAATATGGCTTGGATCAGGATAACTCTTCAGGTGCCATTGGGTGGGCCTTTGAATGTTATCAAAGGGGAATCTTGACCGAGGCGGATTTAGATGGTCTTAGCCTTAAGTGGAGCGATTATAGGGTGGTAGCTGAGTTACTCAGGAAGATGGCTTACCGAGAGGGCATAGGAGATCTTCTTGCAGAAGGGGCAAAAAGGGCTTCCGAGATAATTGGGAAGGACTCAGAAAAATTCGCTATACATGTAAAGGGGCAAGATTCTATCGAATCTATGAGAGGATCAGGAAGAGGTTGGGCCTTGGGCTGTGTTGTTTCTACTCGGGGTGGAACCCACACCAGAGGTGCCAATTTAATCGAAGGGATGGGTGTGCCTTCCGACGTCTGCCAGAGAATTTGGGGAATACCAAGGCTTGATGGACCGCTTTCATACGAAAATAAGGCTAACCTAGTAGTGTATTATGAAAAGCTACAGGCCGTTCTAGACAGCCTTGGTGTTTGCATGTTTTGCAGTAACTGGGCTGGCTCAGACCTGCTTGGTCCAGATGACTTTGCAGAGCTGTATTCTGCCGCCACCGGTAATGAAATAACCGGCGAGGAACTTATGACAGTGGGAGAACGGATTCACAATGTTGAAAAGGCATTCAATGTGCTTCATGCTGGTTTCAACCGTCAGGATGATTATCCACCCCAAAGATTCATAGAAGAGCCAATCAAATCTGGGCCAATGAAGGGAGAGAAGCTTTCCAGGGAGAGGTGGGACGATATGCTTGATGAATACTATAAACTTCATGGCTGGGATAGGGCAACAGGCTGGCAAAGCAGGAAGTGCCTGGAAGATTTAGACTTGAAGAGTGTAGCTGATGACCTGGAAAAGGCGGGGCTGCTTGCACGTTAAGTATGGCGGG